>JALWPC010000387.1:0-2767 GCA_026995265.1 Paracoccaceae bacterium | reverse complement strand
GGGCTATCTCAACAGCCCATCGGCCAGAAGCACCAGAAGGGTGATGCCAAAGCTCAGGCGCTTCAGGGTCAGAAACGGCACCAGCGGCAGGGGTTTTGACGGGGCGAAGGGCTGGGCGAAGAAGCCGAGCAGAATGATAACCGCGCCGACTTGGGCAATGCTGGCCTCTGGCTTGAGGTAAATGAACACTTGCGCGATGATCTGTAGCAGGAGGAGGGAGCCGAACAGGCTGCGGGGATTGTGAATGCCCTGCAACAGGTTTTCCGGTCTGCCGCGCTCTTTAATGGCGAAAAAGGTGCCGACCATGAGGCCAAACAGGAGTGTCAAGGCAATATATTTTGGCGCGTTTTCCCAGAATTGGATGCTGCTTTGCCACATAACCAACGCGACGCCGGTGAAGCTTAATAGAAGCTGATAATAGGCCGCTAATCCGTGCGCGAGCCAGTTTTGAGGCGCAGCTCTAAACCCGTCCATAATATCAATAAAGGCGAGGATTGTGGCCAGCAGGAGAAAGATGCGCAGAACAGAATCCGGCCCGTTGGCCAGAATGCCCAACGACATCCCGATAAAAGCAAGAAGGATGGGCCAAAGGGGCCTGCGGGATTGTTGCGGGGTGGTTATTTCGTTCATCCAAGCCTCATTTGTTGCCCTAAAACGTATTAGCGAGAGCGACTAAAAGTCAAGGGGGCCGAGACGAAAAACCGCTAAAAGTGTGTGGCTAAAACGGTGCAAATAACAGCGCGACAAGCAGCACATAGCCAACAAGGGTCGGGAAATTCGCCCATAGTATATTGCCGCCCGATTTGCGCCGATAGCGCGGGACCGCAAAGCCGATCAGGATGATGTAGAAAAACAGATAGGCAGGCGTGTGGGGCGAGGCCTGATAGAAGGCCCAGATCGCCACCAGCCGCAGCGGCGGGGCCATATAGGTGAGCGCCGCGCCAAGGCGGGGGGGGAGCAGCGGGCTTTCCAGCTTGAAATGGTGGGCATAGGGGTAGGGCGGGGTTTTGAAGGCAAAGGCCATCAGGGTGCCAAACAGCGCCGCCCCGCTAAGGGTGCCGGGAAGCCGCGCGGGCAGGGTGTCGATACCGCGCCACAGCGCCAGGAGCATGAAACTGCCAAAGAACAGCGCCATATAAAAGGCATAAAGCCAGCGGCCCGGATTTTTCAGCGAACGCGCGCCCCGGGCAATGCTGGCTCCGGCCAGGGTATCGCGGCTCACCAGATAAAGCGCCGCCGCAAAGCCCATGCGCAATTTGCCCTCTGGCGCGTGCAAAAAGATATTGGCGAGCAGCACCAAAAGGGCAAAGCCGACAGCCGTGGCGAGGGTGATGTAATTTTGGTGGATTTTCATGCGGGGGAGTCCTGAAATGGCTTGGGGCAATCTACCCGATAGCGCCGCAAATTCAAGGGGAGTTTCACAAAGAGAGTGGTACGCCCTAGGGGAATCGAACCCCTCTTTTCAGGTTGAAAACCTGACGTCCTAACCGATAGACGAAGGGCGCATCGCTCTCTTTGTGTGGGGGTTTTACGGGCGGGCGCCTGCGGGTGCAAGCGTTTTTTTGGCCAAATCCGAAAGTTTTTTCGGGGCGTTCAAAGCGCCAGATGTTCGGCCATGGCGCGCATGGCCAGCGGGTAGCCGCTGGCCCCCAGGCCGCAGATCATGGCAAAGGCCACTTTGGAGATATAGGAGCGCTGCCGGAAGCGCTCGCGCTGGTGGATGTTGCTCAGGTGCAGCTCCAGCACCGGTTTGTTTACCGAGCTCAAGGCATCCATGATGGCAATAGAGGTGTGGGTATAGGCCCCGGCATTCAGGATGATCCCCTGCGCTGCGGTGCTGTGGATAAGGTCGATCATCTCGCCCTCGTGGTTGCTCTGGGCAAAGTCGAATGTCACCCCGAGCTTGTCCGCTTCCCTGGCGCACATGGCCTCGATGTCGGCAAGGGTTATGGTGCCATAGGTCTCGGGCTGGCGGGTGCCGAGCAGGTTGAGATTGGGGCCGTTGAGGATGAGGATATGGGTCATAACGGGCTCGCTTGAATGGTTCGGGGGGATTGTGCCGGAAATAATCCGGCGGGTAAAGCGCTTTCAGCCGCACGCACGCAGGCGGCGCGTTAAGGGTGGTCTGCGTGGCGAGGTCTCGCCCGCGCCGCGCTGTGAAGTTTGTGCTTGTGTCAGGGGGCTTTGCCCCCTCGCTTCGCTTCACCCCCAGAGTATTTGTTGGAAGAATGAAGAAATGTATCTTCACTCTTCTTCAAATACTCATCTTCGCCAGCCACGCGCGCATATGTCGGCAGCGCGGCGCGGGCGTGACAGTGCCACGCCGTGCAACGGGCAACGCGCCGCCTACGCTTTGGCCGCGTCTTCCAGTTGCATTTTGGCTTTCCGGCGGCCGCCCCATTCATCAATTTCCAGCCGTCCGGCGAAGTGGAAGGCCTGGCCTGCGTGGTTGAGCAGGGCCTGGCCGAGGTCGGACTCAAACGCCCGAAAGGCGATGATGTCCATCGGGCCGCCGCCGTTATCGACCGTCAGGCGCAGGTGGTTTTCGCCGGCTGGCTTGGCAAAGCGGATGCGGGCCGAGGGGATAGCGAAGCGGGGGGCGGGGGCCCCGGCACCAAAGGGGCCGGCGGTTTCGATTTGCTCAATGAGCTCGGGCGTCGCGCCGCCTATGGTGGCGGTGATCAGAAGGTCGCGCGGGCCAAGCTCGCCCGCGCCTTGCTTGCCAAGCGCCTCCCCCAGCGCTGCCATGGCGGGTTCGATTTCGGCT
>JALWPC010000386.1 GCA_026995265.1 Paracoccaceae bacterium | reverse complement strand
CTATTACAAAGCATTACCCCCTGTTGCGCAGCGAACGGTGGTGTAAGGCCCTGTTCATAAAGTTTTGTTAAAACTGTTCCCATGCCAGACAAAAGCCGTGAAGGCTTCGGGAAAATCGCGTCGGGCACGAAACACCAACGCCCTTTGCGTTCCACCGTCTCAAAGTCATAAAGGTGGCCACTGGGATTTGAATACACTCGTTTGGCACCAAGCCAACCGGCGCGATTTTTCCGTTTTTAAAGGTTAGGGAATTCCCGCCCGAGCCACCCATTGGCAGCACGCAAAACGGTCCCGCCCATGGCGGTGCCGCCTTTTGGCGTGCAATCATCGGAAATTTCAGCAAAATTTTGCCGCCATAACCTGCACATTAAGTGGAAAATCGCGCAATTTACTGAACTTTGGTCGATTTTGGATGACGAAGCGCGCGCATTTAGCTATCCAATACCGAAACGTTTAAGCGAGCAGACACGAAAATGAGCAATGGGTTCACCCATATCAAGGCGGAAGACCTGAGTTATTGCAACTCTTTTCCTTCGCCAAAACGGCATTTCGTCATCCGGTGGGTGGAGAATCTCACCGGGCGACTCAGGATTCTCAGACTGGCCAAGAAGCATCAGAAAGAGCCGCCCTTGCCGGGGAATTTCTGGCAGCAACTGATGACGCGGATGCGCATCAACACCAATATCAGTGATGAAGCCCTCGCCAAAATCCCCAAAACCGGCCCGCTGATTATTGTCGCCAACCACCCGCACGGGCTGGTGGATGGCATGGTGCTGTGCGAAATTATCAGCCGGGTGCGCGACGATTTCCAGATCATGACCCGTGCCTTTCTGGCCAAGGTGCCGGATATCGAGCACCGCATGTTGCCCGTGGCCTTTGACCATGAAGAAGACGCAATCAAGAAAAACGTGCAGGTGCGCAAGGACGCGCTGAAGCATGTCCAGAGCGGCGGCTGCCTTATCCTCTTCCCCGCCGGCCGGGTGGCCCATAGCGAAACCCTGTTTGGCCCGGCTGTGGATGGCGAATGGACGAATTTTCTTGCCCGCCTGGTGATGCGCGGCAAGGCCAGTGTGTTGCCGATGTTTTTCTATGGACAAAACAGCCGCTCCTACCTGCTCGCCGCCCGTTTTTCGCCGACCCTGCGGCAGGGGCTGCTGATGCACGAGGTCGCGCGCTCAATCAACTCGGATATGCGCCCCGTTGTTGGCGATGTCCTGCCGTTTGAAGAGCTTGAAGCCCTTAACCTCCCCCCGAAGGACTTCGCCGCCCATCTGCGCGCCCTGACGCTCAAGCTCGGCGGCAAATAATGCCCGCTCCGCCTGTTCTTTGCATTGGCTCGGCGCTGTGGGATATTATCGCATCGGCCAGCGCCCCCATGGCGCAAGGCGCGGATATAGCAGGGAAAATCCGGCGGCAACCCGGCGGGGTGGCGCTGAATGTGGCGCTGGCACTGGCCCGTCAGGGGCAGCAGGCGATTCTGCTTTCCGCCATTGGCAACGGCCCCGAGGGGGATGCGCTGATCGAGGCGCTGGAGCTGGAGGGGGTGGATTGCCGCTTCATTTACCGCTCGGATGACCGCACCGACAGCTACCTTGCCATTGAAAACCCTGATGGCGACGTGTTCGGGGCCATTGCCGATTGCGCCGCGCTGGAGCGGGCCGGAGACCGGATTTTTGCGCCTTTGCTCGATGGTCGCCTGGGCACCCCGGGCAGCCCGTGGCCTTACCGGGTGGTGGTCGATGGCAACCTGCCCGCCGCCCTGATGCAGAGCCTCCCCGGGCGCATCGAGTTTTCCGATTGCCAGCTCAATTTCGTGCCTGCCTCACCGGGCAAGGCCGCCCGCCTGCGCGCCGCGCTCCTTGGGGGCGAGGTGACGCTTTACGTCAACCGGGGCGAGGCGGAAATCCTCTGCGAAACTACCCTGCCCGATGCCGAGATCGCCGCCCATGCGCTGCTGAAGCTCGGCGCCGCCCGCGCCATTGTCACCGACGGCCCGCGCATGGCCTGCTTTTCCGACGGGGAAACGACCGTAACCCTGACGCCCCCGCCGACACCCGCCCACAGCACCACCGGCGCGGGGGATGTCTTCATGGCCGCCCATATCGCCGCTGGTGGTGACTCCGCCACGCCCGAAACCCGCCTGCAGGCGGCCATAGACGCCGCCGCCCGCCACATCACCCGAAAGCTCCCATGACCGCCCCGCTCGCCTTTTCCGCCGAAGTTCAGAAAGCCCGCGCCCACGGTCGGCCGATTGTGGCGCTGGAAAGCACCATCATCACCCACGGCATGCCCTACCCGCAGAATGTGGACACCGCCGAGCGGGTCGAAGCCGAGATTCGCGCCCACGGGGCGGTGCCTGCCACCATCGCCATTATGGCGGGGCGCATCCATATCGGGCTGGAGGCCGACGAATTGCAAAGGCTGGCCAGGGCCGAAGATGTCGCCAAGCTCAGCCGTGCAGACCTCGCCTTTGCGCTCGCCAAGGGTCAGACGGGGGCCACCACCGTGGCGGCGACCATGATTTGCGCGCATCTCGCGGGCATTCAGGTTTTTGCCACCGGCGGCATTGGCGGGGTGCATCGCGGGGCCGAGGAGAGCTTTGACATTTCCGCCGACCTCGAGGAACTGGCACAGACCCCCGTAACCGTGGTGGCCGCCGGGGCCAAGGCCATCCTTGACCTGCCCAAAACCCTGGAAGTGCTGGAAACCCGCGGCGTGCCGGTGATCGCTTTTGGCCAAAACGAGCTGCCCGCCTTCTGGTCCCGCAGCTCCGGCCTGCCCGCGCCTTTGCGCGCCGACAGCGCCGCGGAGATCGCCGCCAGCCACGCGATGCGCGCCCGCCTTGGCCTGCCCGGGGGGCAGCTTGTCGCCAACCCCATCCCGGCCGACGCCGAGATCCCCGCTGCCACCCTGCGCCCGCATATCGAGCAGGCGCTGCGCGAAGCCGAGGCAAAGGGCATAGCCGCCAAGGCCGTCACCCCCTTCCTGCTGCAACGGATTTTCGAACTCACCAAAGGGGCCTCGCTCACGGCCAATATCGCGCTGGTGCTCAACAACGCCCGCCTCGCTGCCGCCATTGCCAAAGCGTTGCCCCTTGCAAGCCCGGGCGAGAGCGCATAACTCTGAACAACGAGCCGATTAAGGGGTAACATGGCCACCAAGAAAACCAAGCGCAAGAAGAAGCCCTCCTTCTTCCACCGGACCCGCAACAATTTTTTCACCGGCATTGTGATTGTCGCACCTGTCATGCTCACGTTTTACCTGATCTGGTGGGCGGTCAATCTGGTGGACCGGCTCATCGTCCCGTGGGTGCCGAAAATCTACAATCCGTCTACCTATCTCGGGGTGGATATTCCGGGCTTTGGCGTCATTGTGTTCCTGATCTTTACCGCCGCGGTGGGGGCGCTCACCAAGGGGCTGTTTGGCCGCCAACTGGTAAAATTCGGCGAGAATTTCGTGGACCGGATGCCGGTGGTGCGCTCCATCTATAACGCCCTCAAGCAAATTGCCGAAACGGTGCTCAGCCAGAGCAACAACTCGTTCCAGAACGCCTGTCTGGTGCAATATCCGCGCAAGGGTATTTGGGCCATTGCCTTTGTGTCCACCGATACAAAAGGCGAAGTGCTAGAGAGAATGCCCCACGAGCAAATGCTATCGGTGTTCCTGCCAACCACGCCCAACCCGACCTCGGGCTTTTTACTGTTTGTGCCGCGCGAAGATGTAGTGCTGCTGGATATGTCGGTGGAAGAAGCCGCCAAGCTGATCATTTCCGCCGGGCTGGTTACGCCTCCTACCGCCGCCGAAATCGCCGCAGGTAAAAAGCCGGCTTCGACAGCGGCGCCCAAAAACGCGCCCGCCGCTAAATGATCACCGCCGCCAGCACCGGATTCTTTACCGCCTTTGCTTTGATTCTGGCCATTGGCGCGCAAAATGCCTTCGTGCTCAGGCAAGGCCTGCTCGGGCGACACGTGTTCGCCGTGGCGCTCACCTGCGCCCTTTCCGATGCGGTGCTGATCTCTGCCGGCGTAGCGGGCTTTGGCGCGCTGGTCAGCCGGTTTCCCGGCCTGACGCAGCTCATGCGTTATGCAGGCGCGGCATTTTTACTGGGCTACGGCGCGTTGCGGTTTCGGGCGGCATGGCAAGGTAAATCGCAGCTAGAGGCCGCCAAACCCGCGACCAGCCTGCGCGCCACCATTGCCACCTGCCTGATGCTGACATGGCTTAACCCGCATGTTTATCTGGACACGCTCGGCCTGCTTGGTGCGGTCTCCACCCGGTTTGAGGGATTCGCCCTGAAAGCCACCTTCGCTACATTCGCAACTCTTTCATCTTTTATTTTTTTCTTTTCATTAGGTTACAGCGCTAAATTCATGCAAAGAATTATGAGGGCGAATCGCGCATGGCAGGTGATGGATGTGGGAATCGGCGTGCTTATGTGGGTTTTGGCCGCCGGACTGATTCTCGGTTAACCCGCCAATATCAAATATATTTGCCCCATTCTCGCCACAAACCTGACAATTAGGTGACAAAAATGTCACACTCCTAAGGTGGTTTCGAGCTTATGACTCTAAACCAGCCATTTATAACGCTTTTTTGAAAAAATATGCTTGGCGGAAACTGGCCGAAGGCTTATAAGGGACTCACTGCTCGATAGGTTTCTTGCCTGTATGAAACCTGCCTCAAGACTTAGCGCCCTCCTTGTGAGGGCGCCTTTTTTTTGGGTTTAGCCACTGTCATAAAACTGTCACCAA
>JALWPC010000385.1 GCA_026995265.1 Paracoccaceae bacterium | reverse complement strand
GACGGCTTCCCCAAGCGTCGCTACGACCGACGGGATCTTTCGATCTGGTCGCAGTGGTATTGGGATGCCCGTGGACTCCTGGTGGGGGGGACGACGAATACGGGCGCGGTCTTCTCCCAGGAGTTCGATGCCCAGGGCTTGATGACCCGCTGGAGGGCTCCTTCCTATGGCAGCCAGGAGCACCAGCTCGAAGTGCGCTACGACGGCGAGGGGCGTGTTTCCAAGAGCCGCTGGCGCTATTTCGGAACGGCTCCCAGTGCGACGGGCAGCGACCCATTCGTCTGGATTGAACGAGCCTTTTGGTACGACGCCAGCCACCGAATCCTGGCGGAATCTTTCCCCGTCGAAGCGGGGGTGGATGCCCGTTGGCTCTATGCATACGACGCCGGCGGCAACCTGATTCGGACCACCGATCCGGACGGGCAAGTGTCCGAGACCCTCTACGACGAGCGCAATCTCCCTTGGCGTACGACGGAGGCGGCCGGGACTCCCCTGGCCCGTGAGATGGTCGCGGAGTATCGGGTGGATGGGCTCCTCGAGAAGATCACCCAGCCCCTAGACGACGTCGAGACGATCGAGATCGTCCAGCGCTATGACGGCTTGGATCGCCTGGTGGAGCTGGAGGTGCCGGGTAAGACCCTTGTGCGTATGGAGCACGATGCGGCCGATCGGATCGTTCGCTTGGAGTCCCATGGCTTGGTGCAGGGTGCTCTGCGGCGCATCGAGTACGAAACCTTCGAGTACGGGGACTGGCACCGGGGGGCGACCCGGCGGAAGAAGTACGTCTATGACCACAAGGGTCTGCTTCTTCAAAGGACGGTGCAGACGGATGTCGCCTACTCCCCTTCGGGTCTGCCCCTGAAGCTCGAGGTGGGGGGCGAGGTAGCCGCCCATTTCGAGTACGAGTCGAACGGGATGGTGCGTGCTCTCTGGGACGACGAGGGCAACCGGGTCGACTTCGAGTACGACCCGGAGACGGGCTACCAGAAGCGTGTGCAGTTCACCCATGCCGATCCGGTCTCGGGAGCGCCGATCGTGACGGAGACGGAGTTGGTGACCGATCCTTCGGGTCGGGTCACGGGCAAGATCTGGCGGGGCG
>JALWPC010000384.1 GCA_026995265.1 Paracoccaceae bacterium | reverse complement strand
ATTCGGGATCTGCATGATTCCAGCATCAAATACGTTGAATTCTGTATGCATGTCGAGGAAAGCCTCGATGTCGAGATAGAGCTTTCGGACCTGTTGGACAATCCCACATATCTGGGCTTTTCCGCGTGGTTGCAGCAGCAAATCGACAATCGCTAGGTGGCGCCCGAAGCCCCATATCTGGCCGAGCTAAAGGCCACCGAGCGCCCGATTTTGCGCCGGCATTGCCTGCAACGCGCCAGCAACGACCTGCCGCCCGGGGCGCTCACACGGCTTTATATGCAGCTGCCCGCGCTTGGCGGGCGGGCCTTGTGCAAAATGGCACCGGAATTCCGCTATATGACGGCGCGCGCGCGGCGCAGGGCCGCCAAACAGCCCGACCTGGTAAAGCAACCAGAGCATGGCCCCCATGCGCATTATATTACGCCCGATACCCCTTCGGCGCAGAAAACGCTCTATATCATATTCAGCGGCCAGGACGGCCAGTTTTTCATCCCGTTTGCCGCGCTTTTATCCCTGCTCCCCAAAGGGCCTAAGGATGTGGTAGCGGTGCGCGCCGATATAGGGGCCTATTTTTTGGGAAAAATAGACGGGCTGGGCAATGGCCCTTATGAAGTGAGCCGCAGATTGCGCGAAAAGTTCAAGACCGATGATTTTGAGCGTGTTGTGGTGATGGGGCTGAGCGCTGGCGGGGTCTTCAGCTTGCGGGTGGCCGCGTTTTTGCCTGTGGATGTGTGCGTTTGCTTTGCCGCTATCTACCTGAACGAGGGCTTCCGTGTGAAAAGCGCGGCGGCGGCGGGGGTGCCTGCCTTTGATCCGGTATGCGCCTGCCATCCAGGCCGGGGCAAGCGGATGATCAACGTGGTGGCGACAAAGAACGAATATGATGTGCTGAGTTCAAAACGGCTGAAAAAGCTGCGGCCGTCTTTGCGGGAGGTGCATCTGGTAAACGGTGTTGAGCATAATGTGCTCAGGCCGATGCTGAAAACCGGCATGGCGGGGGTGTTTTTCAGAATGGCGCTGGCACGGAACGGGGCGATGCTGTGGCTGACCGCGACATTAACCCGCGCTTACGGGCTTATTCTGGTGCGTGGCATCCGGCAGGTGTTTGGATTGCAGAAAATACAGAACTGGTATTTTGTTTACCAGAGCGGGACAGACGCAGAATAATACTGTAAGCAACCCCTACCTGCAGCGCCTTACTCGGCGGCTTCTTTCTGCGCCTCTTTTTCTTCCCCGAAGCCATGCATCCGCCGGGACCATTGCAGGGCTACAAACATGCCCTTGACGCGGGGAAGCAGGAACAGGGCCAGCGCCAGAAACACCACCGAGAAGCCCAGCGCCATCACCCAGCCTTCGGGGCGAAAAGCGGTGTAGACGAACAGCATCAGGGGGGCCAGAATGTGGCCGGAAATGATGATGGTGGCCCAGGCGGGGCCGTCATCGGCGCGCTGGTGGAACAGCTCTTCGCCGCATACAGGGCATTCGTCGCGCACCTTCAGGTAATCCTTCAACATCGGGCCATTGCCGCAATTCGGGCACTTGCGCTTCCAGCCGCGCAAAAGGGCTGGCCTGATCGGGCGATCATCTTCTGTCATCCGGGTCCTCGGGATCATCTACTTATCGGCATTATATACATGGGCATGCAGGGGATTGCAGTGGGGCAAGCTGCCCTGCGGCGGGATGTCTCACATGGGGCGCACAATGTTTTTCGACGGAATGCCGGGGCCGGGCCGTATTAACCTTTGTAAGCCGCAACCAAGGGCGGTTTGAAACACGATACAGGAGTGAAATTATGAAAAAGATTCTTTTGAGCAGCACGATTGTTGTGAGCCTTGCCGCCTTTGGCGCGAGCTTGGCCTATGCCCAAGCGGGGCCGCAAGGTGGGCCGCGCGGCGGGCATCGCCCGAGCTTTGAGCAAATAGATGCCAATGGCGACGGGGTGCTGACCATGGATGAGTTCCAGGCTCTGGGGCAATCCGGCTTTGCCGATGCCGACACCAATGGCGACGGGCTGCTGGATGCCGACGAGCTTGCCGCTGCGGCTGCCCGCGCGCAGGGCCAGAGGATAGCCCGACTGATCGAGCACAAGGATAAAAATGGCGACGGGATGCTTTCTATGGAAGAGATGCAACCCCGCGACCCGGGCCGCTTTTTTGCCAAGGCCGACACCGACGGCAACGGCGAGATTACGCTTGAGGAATGGCAGGCCGCTCAGGCGCATATGCGGGGCCAGGGGCCGCGTGGGCCACAGGATGGCAGCACCGGCAATTAGGCCTTTGGGGGTGGTCAAGTGTCTGGCCACCCTTTAGGCTTTGGCGATGGGCATGGCACTGGACACACATTCCGGGGTGAGCGACGCCGATTTATTGGCGGCGTTTGCCGCGGGCGACCAAAGCGCGGCGCGGGCCTTGACGGGCCGGCATTTGCCGCGCGTGTTTGCCCATGCCCACCGCCTGTTGCAAGACCACGGCGAGGCCGAGGATGTGGCGCAAGAGGCGATGATGAAGCTGTGGAAAATCGCGCCGGAGTGGCGCGCGGGCGAGGCCAGGCTTTCCACCTGGCTTTACCGGGTCACCGCCAATGCCGCCACCGACCGCCTGCGCAAGCGCCGCACCGTGGCGCTGGACGCCGCACCGGAGCAGGCGGACGATGCGCCCACGGTCGAGGCGGGCCTGATCGCGGCGGATCGGCAAAAGGCGCTGCACGCGGCGTTGGCGCACCTGCCGGAGCGGCAACGCAATGCGCTGGTGTTGCGGCATTTCGAGGAGCTTTCCAACCCGGAAATCGCCTCGGTTCTGGAAACCAGCGTCGAGGCGGTGGAAAGCCTGCTGGGCCGCGCGCGGCGGGCTTTGGCCGACAGATTAAGCCATTTGCGCCCCGAGGCGCGACGGGCTAAACAGTTAAAAGGAGCACGGACATGACCAGTGAAACCCACATAGAGAGGTTGCTAAACGAGGCCAAAGACCAGCCCGCACCGTTGCCGTCAACCGCGCTGGTTTCCCGCGTGCTGGCCGATGCGGCCACTTTTATGCCCGCGCCGGAGGCCGCCCCGCCCCCTGCGCCAAAGCCGGGCTTCTGGGGGCGGATTCTCGCCCCGATTGGCGGCCTGGCCGGTGCTTCCGTGCTGGCGGCCTGCGCGGCCTTTGGGGTGTTTGCAGGGGCGGATTACGGGGATCAGCTGCTGTCGGTCCCGGGGCTGAACAGTGTGCTGGCCGGGCTGACGGATTACACCGACAGCACCAGCCCTTATGAATCGCTCTCTCTTTTGATGTCCGAAGGGTAAGCCATGGAAGAGCCGAAAACTTCAGGCCGTATTTTGAAGCTGCTGCTGGTTGTGTCGCTGGGGGTGAACCTGGCCATCGGCGGCCTGGCGCTCGGGGTGTGGGCATTTGACAAACCCCGTCGGCCGCAAAGCCCCGATGCGGTGGTGTTCCTCTCTTACGCCTTGCCCAAAGAACACCGGGATGCGCTGCGCGAGCAATTGGTGAGCCGCCGCGCAGAACTACGCGCCAACCGTGCCGCGCTGGGCTCTTTGCGCCAGCAAATGATCAAAGCTTTGCAGGCCGAACCGTTTGATATTTCGAAGGTCAGGGAGATTCTGCAACGGCAGCGCGAGCGGTTTCTGGCCCTGGGCGAACTCGCCCATAGCGCCCTGCTGGAACGGATCGCGATGCTGACCCCCGAAGAACGCGCGATTTATGTAGAGTCGCTGAAACGGCAAGCACGGCGCGCGCGTCGGGACAAAACCCGGTAAACGCAACGCTCCGGCCCGCTTTCCGCGTCGCCTGTCGGCCGGTTTGTATGTGCTGTGCCATTTTCGCTTTTCAAGGCGCGGATCAGTGGCGGCGCGTCCAGGTCTGCTCTGCGTGGCAATATCGCGCCCGCGCCGCGCTGCAACGGCATCTCTTGTGGCCAGGGCAGCATGAGTATTTATAGAAGAATGAAGTTGCTCATCTTCCAAATTGGCCAAATATCCCGGGGTGAATGGCGCTTGCGCCAGAGGGGCAGCGCCCCTGCCGAGCCGCAGGCGAGGCCACGCCCAACGGGAGGCGACGTGCAGCTTGCTGCGCGGCGTCCGACGGGCGGGAGGCGTTGGAGGGTGTGGGCTGGCTCAGGCCCGGTGATAGGGGGCGCCGCTCAGGATGCTGGCGGCGCGGTAGAGTTGCTCGGCGAGCATCACGCGGGCCAGCATGTGTGGCCAGACCATTTTGCCGAGTGAGAGCTTGAGGTCGGCGCGGGCCAGCAGGCTGGCATCCAGCCCGTCGGCGCCGCCGATCAGGAAGGCGAGGTTGGCCTGGCCCTGGTCGCGCCAGCCCGCCAGCCTGGTGGCAAACTCGGGGGAAGTCAGCAGCGTACCGCGCTCGTCCAGCACCACCAGCGTGGCCCCTTCGGGCAGGGCTTTGGCCAAGAGCGCGGCTTCGGCCGGTTTGCCGCCGCCTTTTTTGTCTTCCACCTCGATCACGCTGACGGGGCCAAGGCCCATGTTGCGGCCGATGCGCTCAAACCGTGTGAGGTAGTCCGCGACCAGCGCCGCCTCCGGCCCCTTGCGGAGCCTGCCAACCGCGATCAGCGAGAGCTTCACGCCTGCTCGCGCGGGTTCACCGCCCAGAGCTTTTCGAGGTCATAAAACGCCCGCACCTCGGGGCGGAAGATATGCACGATGACGTCGCCGCAATCCATCAGCACCCAGTCGCCCATCTCCTTGCCTTCAGAGCGACAGATCAACCCGGTGGCGTGTTTGATCCGCTCGGACAACTTTTCCGCCAG
>JALWPC010000383.1 GCA_026995265.1 Paracoccaceae bacterium | reverse complement strand
GATATGTCTTTAGTAGCGTATAAATATAGCGGTTCAACCCGCTTTGTCGCAAAAAACACGAGAAAACCGCGGGTCATACGGGTTTTCCAGCAGTTTTGCGGGCCTGACGCCCCTAAAAGGGCACATCTCCGGCGCGGGTTACAAATCCGTGCATCAGGTTTTTGGTGCCGGATTTTTCAAAATCCACGGTGAGGCTGTTGGCATCCAGTTCAATGACCTTACCATAGCCGAATTTCTGGTGGAAGACCCGCTCGCCGATGTCGAACACCTCCACGGCCTCTTCCACCATTTGCCGTGCGCGCGGCGCGCTGGCCCGCCGCGATTGCCCCTGCATCCGCTGCCAGCCCGGCGAGCGGTAGGTGTCGGCCCCCTGCGCGCGGGCTTCCAGGCGGCTTTGCGGGGCGGCGGCGCCGTAAGAGCCACCATATAGGCCGGGCGGGGTGAGCACCTCCACATGCGCCTCGGGCAGTTCATCAATAAAGCGCGAGGGCAGGGCGTTTTGCCAGCGGCCATGCATCTGGCGGTTGGCAACAAAGGAAATGGTGCAGTATTTCTCGGCCCGCGTGATGCCCACGTAAGCCAGCCGCCGCTCCTCTTCCTCGCCTTTGAGGCCGCTTTCATCCAGGCTGCGCTGGCTCGGGAACAGGCCGTCTTCCCAGCCCGGCAGGAAGACGCAGGGAAACTCCAAGCCCTTGGCGGCGTGCAGGGTCATGATGCTGACCTTTTCTTCCGTGTCGGTCTGGGCGTTTTCCATGACCAAGCTCACATGCTCAAGGAAGCCTTGCAGGTTCTCGAACCCCTCCAGCGCCTCGATCAGCTCTTTCAGATTTTCCAACCGCCCCTCGGCCTCGATGCTCTTGTCGTTTTTCCAGCGGGCCATATAGCCGCTTTCGTCCAGAATGGTTTCGGCCAGCCGCACGTGGTCCTCCCCCGCCAGCATGGCCGCCCGCCAGCGGTCGAAATTCTGCAAAACCTCGCTGAGGCTGTTGCGGGCCCGCGCGGGCAGGGCCTTTTCGGCCACCACGATCCGCGCGCCCTCGAAAGGCGAAACGCCGTGTTCCCGCGCCACTTTGGCCACGGTTTGCAGGGCCTTTTCGCCAAGGCCC
>JALWPC010000382.1 GCA_026995265.1 Paracoccaceae bacterium | reverse complement strand
GCATCGGCGGACGCAATCAGGCTTTCCGCCACCGGAATACCGGCACCGGCAAACACCCGCTTGCTCGCCGCCTTGTCCATCGCCAAAGCCGAGGCCAAAACGCCGGAATGGGTGTAGCGGTAGCCCAGCCATTCCAGCAGCCCCTGCACACAGCCATCCTCGCCGAAGCGCCCATGCAGCGCGTTAAACACAATTTCAGGGTCGGCGTCCTGCAGCCGCGCGGCCAGATCAACGCCCGCGTCGATCTCGGTAACCTTATAGCCTTTGTCCCGCAAAGCAGCGGCGCAGGCCGCGCCCGAATCCAGAGACACCTCGCGCTCTGCCGAAGTGCCACCTTTTAATACTGCGATGCGGCTAACTGTCCTGCTCGACATAGCCACCTCAAGCCCCGTTTACGGGGTATTTATCGCGGCGTTTTCGCCGTCATTTGTATCCTACCCCAAGTGATTCGGTTTGGGAATAGTTTTCTTGGGGGAGGTTGCGTCAATGGCATCGTTGAAATTGTAGGGCGGGCTTCAGCCCGCCATTCCGGCGGTGGCGGGCTGAAGCCCGCCCTACAATTATTGTGCATCCCCCACCCTTTTAATCTCCCATTCCAGCTCAATCCCGTGCTTCTCCCGCACCTTTTCCCGCACCATTTCGCCCAGCCCTTCGAGGTCTGCCGCGGTTGCCCCGCCGGCGTTGATCATAAAGTTCGGGTGCATCTCGCTCATCTGCGCCCCGCCGAGCTTTGCGCCCCGCAGCCCCGCCTCATCAATCAGTTTCCATGCTTTCAGGTCATGCACATCGTCGGCCTTGCCGGTGGAGGAGAAGCCCGCCGGGTTCCTGAAGGTGGAGCCGCAGGAGCGCTCGTTCACCGGCTGGCTGGCGGCGCGGTTTTGCAAGGCCGTTTCCATTTTGGCTTCGATCCCGGCGGGGTCGGCCAGGGGGCCGCGCAGCACCGCTTGGGTGATGGTCATGTCGTCTGGCATGGCGGAGTGGCGGTAGGCAAAGCCCATGTCGTCAGCCTTCAGGGTCACGATCTCCCCCTGCCGCGTTACGGCTGTGGCCCGCACGAACACATCGGCGATATAGCGGCCATAGCAGCCTGCATTCATCTTGATCGCGCC
>JALWPC010000381.1 GCA_026995265.1 Paracoccaceae bacterium | reverse complement strand
CGAATATGCCGCCTTGGCCCAGCCAAAGTTCACCACCGCTCTGAACCAGCTTGCGGGCAAAGAGATGGATGTGGGACGCTACTACCTTAAGCGCGGCCAATTCGCCGCCGCCATTGGCCGCTTTAAGGCCGTGGTCGAGGATTACGGCGAAACCCCGCACCGGCCAGAGGCTTTGCACCGGCTGGTGGAGGCCAACCTTTCTCTTGGTCTGCTGGCCGAAGCGGGGCAGGCGGCGGCGATTCTGGCGGCAGACTACCCGGATAGTAGCTGGAACGTGGCGGCGCAGCGGCTGATCTCCGGGGGGTCGTAAAGCGGGTTTCGCCCCCCTTCGACTTGGGTTAGACTGCCGCCGATGCTGGTGAACCTTTCCATAAGAGACATGCTGCTCATAGAGCAGGCAGACCTGCGCTTTGGCGCGGGTCTTAATGTGTTGACGGGGGAAACGGGGGCGGGCAAATCGATTTTGCTGGATAGCCTCGGCTTTGTGCTCGGGCGCCGCGGGCGGGCGGAGATGGTGCGCCAGGGCGCGGCGCAGGGCGAGGTGATTGCCGAATTCGAGCTGGAGGGTGGCCACGCGGTGGCGGGCATTCTGGCCGAGGCGGGCCTGCCCTTTGATGGCCAGCTTATCCTGCGGCGGCTCAATATGCCCGACGGGCGCAAGCGCGCCTATGTCAATGACAGGGCGGTGTCGGCGGAGGTTCTGCGCACGCTTGGTGCGGCGCTGGTGGAAGTGCACGGGCAGCAGGATGACCGCGGCTTGCTCAACGCCAGGGGCCACAGGGATTTGCTGGATTCTTACGCGGGCAACGAAGCGGCACTGGAAAAGGTTGGCGCGGCGTGGCGAGACTTGCGCGCGGCCGAGGCTGCGCTGGCGGCGGCGGAAGCTGAGGTTGAGGCGCTCAGGGCCGATGCCGACTATGTGGACCACGCGCTGAAAGAGCTGGACGAATTGGCCCCCGAGGCGGGAGAGGACGAGGCGCTGGACAGCCGCCGCCGCCTGATGCAGGCCGCCGAGCGGGTGCGCGAAGATGTGGCCAGGGCGGTGCAGGCGCAGGAGGCCGCCGAAGGGTTGCTGCTGGATGCGCAACGCTGGTTGCAGGACGCCAGCGCGGTGCCCGAGCTTGGGCTTGAAGCGTCGATTGAGGCCATGGGCCGGGTGCTGATCGAGCTGGGCGAGGCGCAGGCGGGGGTCGAGGCGGCGCTGGGGCGTCTGGACGCCGACCCTTACGAATTGGAACGGGTGGAAGAGCGCCTGTTTGCCCTGCGGGCCCTGGCGCGCAAGCATAAGGTGCTGCCCGATGAGCTGCCCGAGGTCTGGGCGGACTTTCGGGAGAAGGCGCAAACGCTGGAGGCAGGCGGGAGCCAAATCGCCGACCTCGCGGCAGAGCGCGCAGACAAAGCCCGCGCCTACGAAGTGGCGGCGCAGGCGCTGCATGAGCGCCGTAAGGCTGCGGCGCAGCGGCTGGATAAGGCCATGCAGGCCGAGCTCACCCCGCTGAAGATGGAGCATGCCGCTTTCGAAACCGTAATTGAGCCCTCCGAAGCGGGGCCTGCGGGGGCGGATGCGGTGTCGTTTCGCGTGGCGACCAACCCCGGTGCGCCCGCGGGGCCGATTGAGAAAATCGCCTCGGGCGGGGAGCTTTCACGGTTTTTGCTGGCGCTCAAAGTGTGCCTGACCACCCGCGCCTCGGGCCTGACGCTGATTTTTGATGAAATCGACCGCGGGGTGGGCGGGGCCACCGCCGATGCCGTCGGGCGGCGGCTGGCCTCGGTGGCCAGGGGCGCGCAAGTGCTGGTGGTCACCCATTCGCCGCAAGTGGCGGCCATGGGGCAGGGGCATTTTGTGGTGTCAAAATCCGTGCAGGCGGGGCAGACCCGCACCGACGTGCAGGCCTTGAGCGCCTCTGAGCGGCTCGACGAAATCGCGCGGATGCTGGCGGGGGATGTGGTGACCGATGAGGCCAAAGCCGCCGCGCAGGCGCTGCTGGACAGCGCAACGGAGGCGGCGCGTTAGGCTTCCGCGCCTGTTGCCAGCCTCTCTCCCGCGCCGCATTGCCAGCTTTGCGCCTGTGGCGGGTTTCGATGAGTATTTGAGGAAGAATGAAGTCAGGCTTCTATTTTTCAAAAATACTCCGGGGTGAGCGCAGCGAGGGGCGGAGCCCCTATTGCGCTTGCCACCCGTCCTATAGCTAAATCTGCGAACAGGCCCCTTGCAGCCAAGCCCGCACACCCTCCGAGACCAGCGGCCCGACCTTTTCCAACACCTCGGCGTGGTAGGCATTGAGCCAGTCGCGCTCGGCTGTTGTGAGGCGGGCAGGGTCAATCAGGCGGGTATCGATCGGCACCCAAGTGAGGGTTTCAAAGCTGTGCATTTTGTCTTCGCCGCCAAAGTCTTCCGGTGGGCGAACAATCAGCAGGTTTTCGATGCGGATACCCCATGCGCCCTCGCGGTAATAACCCGGCTCGTCGGACAGGATCATGCCGGTTTGCAGCGCCACGTCGCTTGTGGGTGAAATGCGCGCGGGGCCTTCATGCACGCTCAGGTAAGCCCCCACCCCGTGGCCGGTGCCGTGCTTGTAGTCCAGCCCCGCCGCCCAGAGCGGAGCGCGGGCGAAAGGGTCGATCTGCTGGCCGGTGGTGCCGGCAGGAAAGCGCAGCATCGCCACCGCCAGCATCCCCTTGAGCACCAGCGTGAAGCAGCGGATCATTTCCGCATCGGGGGTGCCGATGATGACGGTGCGGGTGATGTCGGTCGTGCCGTCCGGATATTGCCCGCCGCTATCGACCAGCAGCAGGGTGTTGGTGTCAATGGCGCGGTTGCTGGCCTCATCCACGCGGTAATGGACAATCGCCCCGTTGGGGCCAGAGCCGCAGATGGTGTCAAAGGAAATGTCCGTCAGGGCGTTGGACTGGGCGCGGATGGACTCCAGCTTGGTGACCACGTCAATCTCGGTTTGGCCTTCAAGCCCTTGGTCTATCCATGCCAGAAATTCGCACATAGCGCTCGCGTCGCGCAGGTGGGCTTTGCGGGTGCCGTTCAGTTCGGCCTCGTTCTTGCAGGCTTTGGGGAGGATGCAGGGGTCGGGGAACCACTCTGGATTGGCAAGCTGTTGCGAAACCCAGATGGGGGCGGTGGCGCGGTCTACGCCGACCTTGCCGCTGAGCGCTGTCAATGCGGCGGCGAAATCCTCTTTGAGCGTCACATCGGGGCCGAGGTGTTCGGCCAGCTCAGGGGAGGATTTGGCGGGATTGGTGATCAGGGTCACGCGGGCATCGGCATGGAGAATGGCGAAGGCCAGCGGCACGGGGGTTTGGGCAATGTCGGAGCCGCGAATGTTGAGCAGCCAGGCGATGGAATCAGGCAGGGTCAGCACGGTGGCCGAAAGGCCCGCCTCGCGCAGCTTTCCGGCCAGTTCGGCGCGCTTCTCGGCGCTGGATTTTCCTGCGAATTCAAGCGGATGCGGGCGAATTTTGCCCATGGGCGGGGCGGGGCGGTCCTGCCAGATTGCATCGACCATATTGGGGCTTTGCTTCAGGGTGATCTCCGGCGCAAGGGCCTTTTCCAGCTTGGTGATGTCGCCATGACTGTGCAACATCGGGTCATAGCCCACCACGCCCTTACCGAGGTGCGCCTTCAGCCAGTCGCTCAGGCTGTCTTCGGGGATTGCCTGCGGGGTAAACACCGAAAGGTCGATCTGGTTGCGGACTTGCAGCGTGTAGCGGCCATCAACAAACACCCCCGCAATATCGGGCAGAACGGCACAGTGGCCGTCAGACCCGGTGAAGCCGGTAAGCCATGCCAGGCGCTCGTCACAGGGGGCGACGTTTTCGCCCCGGTGGGCATCGGCGCGGGGGATGAGGAAGCCGTCCAGCCCCGCCTCGGCCAGCGCCGCCCGCAGGGCCTTCAGGCGGGGGGCACCGGTGGCGGGGTTGCTCGGGGTTTTGAAGCTTTGATACATTGAAACAATCCTCACGCGGGGGTTAGGCGGCGTTATTTGCACCTTTATGCGCCCCGCGTTAGGGTGCCGCAAGCAAAAGCGCAAAGGAGGCCCGGTATGACTCGGATATTGGCAGGTTTTTTTTTGGTGGCCGCAGGGGCGCGCGGGTATTTTGACTGGCAACTGGCCAAGCTCAATGAAACCGCGTTTGAATTTCTGCCCATCGGGCAGGTGTGGTTCAATTTTGACCGCAACAGCCTGCTCGGCCTCCAGCCCGGGATCGAGCGCTACCTTTCGCCGGTGATCTGGGAAAACGCGGTGGGGCCGATGCTGCTCTGGCCCATGGCGCCGACGCTGTTTGGCATCGGGGTTTTCTTCCTCGCCATTGCCATATGGCGCGGGGTGCGAAAGGCTATGCGCTCTTGAACAACCGCTCGCGCTTGCGGGCGTCTTGCTCGAACAGGTTGGCGAGTTGCTCTGTCATCGCGCCCGCCAATTGCTCCACATCTGTGATGGTCACGGCGCGGCTATAATAGCGCGTTACATCGTGGCCAATGCCAATGGCGATCAGCTCCACCGCTTTGCGGGTCTCGACCATGTCGATCACGTCCCGCAGGTGCTTTTCCAGATAGGAGGCGGGGTTGACCGAAAGGGTGCTGTCATCCACCGGCGCGCCGTCGGAAATCACCATCAGAATGCGCCGCGCTTCGGGGCGTTTGAGCATCCGGCGATAGGCCCATTCCAGCGCCTCACCGTCGATGTTTTCCTTCAGGAGGCCTTCTTTCATCATCAGGCCAAGGTTGGTGTGGCTCCTGCGCCACGGGGCATCGGCGCCCTTATAGATGATGTGGCGGAGGTCATTCAGGCGACCGGGCAGGGCGGGGCGCTCGGCCTTCAGCCAGCCCTCGCGGCTCTGGCCGCCCTTCCATGCGCGGGTGGTAAAGCCGAGGATCTCCACCTTCACCTGGCAGCGCTCCAGCGTGCGGGCCAGCACATCGGCGCAGATGGCGGCGATAGAGATGGGGCGGCCGCGCATGGAGCCGGAATTGTCAATGAGCAGCGTGACCACCGTGTCTTTGAACTCGATGTCGGATTCCTGCTTGAAGCTCAAGGGCGTGGTCGGGTTGGCAACCACGCGGGCGAGGCGGGCGGCGTCCAGCACGCCTTCCTCTAGGTCAAAATTCCATGTGCGGTTTTGCTGGGCCTGCAAGCGGCGCTGCAAGCGGTTGGCAAGGCGGCCAATGGCGGATTTGAACGGGGCAAGCTGCTGGTCAAGATAATAGCGCAGGCGCTCGAGCTCGGCGGGTTCGGCCAGCTCCTCGGCCTTGATTTCCTCGTCAAATTCCGTGGTGAAGGCGCGGTAGAGCGGGTCGGCAGCGGAGTGCGGCGGCGGGGCGGGGGGCTCGTCTGGCGGGTCGCCGTCTTCGATCTCCGTCTCGTCGGCCACCTGCGCGTTCGGGTCGTCCTGCGCGGCGATTTCGGACTGCATCTGCTGCTCGTCATCGTCCTGGTCTTCAGGGGGCTGCTGGTCCTGGTCCTGCGCGTTTTCCTCGTCCGCGCCCTCCTGATCCTGCTCGTTCTCGCCGTCTTCCTCGGCCTCGTCATCCTCGTTATCGTCTTCCTGATCGGGGTCATCGCCAAGCTGGTCGCCATAGCCAAGGTCGGCGATAACCTGCCGCGCGAGACGGGCGAAGGCGGCTTGGTCTTCAATATTTTCAAGGGCCTGGGCGAGGGTTTCACCCGCCTGGCCTTCCAGCGTATCGCGCCGCAGGTCCAGCACGTTTTGCGCAGGCTTAGGCAGGGCCTTGCCGGTGGCCAACTCGCGGAGCAAATAGCCGGCGGTGGCGGCCAGCGGGGCCTGTGCGGCGTCGGTGGCCTTCTCGAAGCCCTGTGCCAGCGCCTCGGACTCAATCTTGGCGTCGATGTTTTTGGCGGTGCCGGGCAGCGCACGCGCGCCCAGCGCCTCGCAGCGGGCGGTCTCCAGAGCGTCGAAAACGGCAGAGGCAATCTCGCCCTGTGGGGCATATTTGCCATTGGTGGCGGGGTTGTGAAAGCGCAGCTTCATTGCCATGGCATCCGCCGTGCCGCGGGCCAGCAGCACCTCTTGCGTAGTCATCCGGCGGGTGACCTGCGGCAGCCGCATGGTGTCGCCGGACATGCCCGCAGGGTCGACCGTGTAGGACACGTTCAGCTCCGGCGCGTTGGCCAGGGTTTTGGTCGCCTCGGCGAGGGCCTTTTTGAACGGGGCGGCGGGGTTGTCTGATTTGCGGCTCATGGGGCTGTTTAAGCATATTGTGGTGGGAAAGGGAAAGGGGGCGTGGCGAAAAACTTTGTGGATAGAAACCGCCCGACCCCGTGGCCCGACCAGACAAATAAACATATTCACATAACTACTAACCTAGGTTAGTAGTTATGTGAATATTTATAATAATACCGCAATAACAGTGTGTTATGTGTCATTTATTGGCTGGTATGGTTTGAGAATAACGGGCGCTATTCCCCCAGAACCGCGCACCAGTTGGTGCGGTGGCCGCCCGCGTAGCGCGCCGCCAGCCCCGCGCGCACCATGGTATCGGCCAGGTCCTCGCCATCGAGCCAGACCCTTGCCAGCACGCGGCCATATTTGCCGTAGCCGTGGCGCTCGATGCGGGTGATCGGGCGGCTGCGCACCAGCGCGCGCAGGTGGGCGGTGGCCTCGTCGCCCAGTGCCTTTTCGGCGGCGCAGTCGGCGTAATAGGTTTCCGGCGTGTCATAGCCCTGAATGCGGATGCGCTCCTGCGGGTGGCCGGGGCATTTGACGTCAAACGTGTCGCCGTCCGAGATATGCACCACGCGGCAGTTGTCGGCGGCAGTGGAGGTATAGTCCGGCCCTTTGCTGTTGGTCGTGCAGGAGTATAGCCCCGCCATGGCAGCCAGGAAGCCGAGCTTGAATTTGGTTGTGGTTTTCATCTGGGTTAATGAAAGCCCCATTCCGGCCCGAGGGTCAAGCCCGGGTTCGCGTGAGGGGCTGGCTGATCACCCCAGGCTCACACTCACCGCGCTTTCCGGCAACTCCTCGTCAAAGCAGCGCTGGTAGAATTCCGCCACGGTCTGGCGCTCCAGTTCGTCGCATTTGTTCAGGAAGGTCAGGCGGAAGGCAAAACCCACGTCTTTGAAGATTTCGGCGTTCTGTGCCCAGTTGATCACGGTGCGGGGCGACATGACGGTGGAAATATCGCCGTTCATGAAGGCGGTGCGGGTGAGGTCGGCGACCGTCACCATCTGGCCAATGGTCTTGCGCCCCTCTTCGGAATTGTAATGCGGGGCCTTGCCCAGCACAATCGCCGCCTCGGCGTCATGGCTGAGATAGTTCAGCGTGGCGACAAGGCTCCAGCGGTCCATTTGCGCCTGGTTGATCTGCTGCACACCGTGGTAAAGGCCGGTGGTGTCCCCAAGGCCAACGGTGTTGGCGGTGGCAAACAGCCGGAAGGAGGGGTGCGGGGTGATGATTTCGTTCTGGTCCAGGAGCGTGAGCTTGCCGTCGGTTTCCAGCACCCGCTGGATGACGAACATCACATCCGGGCGCCCGGCGTCGTATTCGTCAAACACAATGGCGGCGGGGTTGCGCAGGGCCCAGGGCAGAATGCCTTCCTGAA
Source organism: Paracoccaceae bacterium (assembly GCA_026995265.1). Lineage (GTDB taxonomy): Bacteria > Pseudomonadota > Alphaproteobacteria > Rhodobacterales > Rhodobacteraceae > UBA3077. The sequence goes on along the minus strand of JALWPC010000381.1, from coordinate 10,187 downwards.
ACTCTGTCACCTGCACGCCGCCCCGCAGCTTGATCGCGTCTTTGCCGATCAGGTCTATCCGGCTGATGTGGCTGTCCAGGTTGACCCGCACCAACGGCCAGTTGATACGCGCCGCCACCTGCTCGATATGGGTGGATTTCCCCGTGCCGTGGTAGCCCTGGATCATCACGCGGCGGTTGTGCTTGAAGCCCGCCAGAATGGCCAGCGTGGTTTCGGGGTCGAACTTGTAGGTGGTGTCAATCTCCGGCACCCGTTCGGTGCGCGCTTCAAACCCCTTGATCGTCATCTCGGTTTCAAAGCCGAACAGCTCCTGCACGTTGAAGGTTTCGGTGGGTTTTTCTGAAGCTGTCATGTTGATATCCGTGATAATGCGGCGCGTGGCCAAGTGTCCTCAATGCTTTTACCTGAACCATGCGCGGGTGCAAGGGGGTGCGGATATTTGTGATGCCTGCCGGCCCTGCGCTTGCATCAATTTCGGCCCAATTGCGGGAAAGCCGACCGACAGGCAGGGCAAACGCCATGGCGGCGGCTGCGCCCCTTGCTTAATCACTGGTATTGTCTGGTAAACTTCTCGTTGAAGAAGAGTTTATTAACCTGAGGGAGAATTAAACCTACATAACTAGGAATGTAGTTATTTTTTTAACAGTAAAAATGTGATTAAAAACAATATGATACGTCTAATTTATTGCGGGTTATTTCCCGAAAACAGGCATCGGGAACGCAGAGAAAAAGGGCCCGCAGCTCCGGATCTATTTGATTGCCCGTAGACAAAGGTCGCATCAGGGCTTGAACAATCGGCTCGCCTTTATTTGCTCCCACGCCCATACCACCTCGGTCAGGCGGTCCTCGTCGTCGCGGCGGCCGCCGTTGAGGTCTGGGTGCAGGTCTTTCACCAAGGCTTTGTAAACCTTGCGGATTTCCGATTTGGTCATGCTGTCGCCCGCATCGAGAATCGCCAGCGCCTTGGTCTCGGTGGGGGGCAGGCGGCGGGTGGTGTGCCCGGCACCACCGGCGGGGTTTTTGGTAGCGTTCTCGCCCAAAACTTCCTTGGGATTATCAAAGCCAAAGCGCGCCCAGGCGGCGGCTTCGGGGTCTTTCACCGCGTCTCGCATGGGCTTGGTCGGACGCTCCCATGTGTTGGCCTCCTGCGCGGCCTGCTCGGGGGTCAGCTTGGCGCGGCCCTCGAAGAAATTCCACTGTTTGTTGTGCTCGCGGATATGATCAAGACAATACCAGATGAATTCCTCGAGGTTGTCGGCCGACTTCGGGGCGCGATACTTCCCCGGCAGGTCGCATCCCTCTTTCTGGCAAACCCGCGAAGAGGTTTCCACCGCACCAGACATGCCCCTCCGCTTGCTGCGCCTCTTTTTGTCGGCCGCCGCCGAGATGTCAAAATCAAAAGAGAGGGGTTTGCGCGCCATAGAGATTCCTTTTTTGCCCTTTTGCAATTGCGGCCCACAGCATAGACAAGTTATGAAAAAACCCAAGCCCTAAATTGGAGGTCCCATGACATATGAACAGCGGATGCGGCAGAAACTGACCGAAGCGTTTGCGCCCGAGGTGCTGGAAATCATCGATGAAAGCGAGGCCCATAGGGGCCATGGCGGTTATCAGGAGGGCGGCGAAACCCATTTCAGGATCATCATCAAATCCGCGGCCTTTAACGACATGAGCCGGATCGCCCGACAGCGCGCCGTAATGGCGGCCGTCAGGGCAGAGCTTGAAGAGCGGGTACATGCGCTGGCGCTGGAGGTTTCCGGCACCTAGGGCTTTTCGGCGGGGCCAAGGGCCGGAGCGGCTGATTCGTCGGTCTCTTCGGGAAACGGCGAAAAAATCCGGGTTGGCTCATCGCCGGTTCCGGCTGTGGTTTCCGCCATTACCTGCGGGCTGGGCATGGGCTCGGGAAAGGGCTCCGGTGCGGGGGCCGGGGCGGTTTGCACCATGGTTTCGGCCTTGCGCTCGGCCAGTTTTTCCAGCTTTTTATCCAGCGGCATGGCAGCCATACCCACCTCGCGCCGAAACACCATATAGCGGCACTCCATATGCGTTTCCTTGCCCATCAGGCCGGTTTTTCCGTCGACGGAAAAGCTTTCCTGCCGGGTAAATTCCCAGCCGTCCCTGGCCTGATCATTCATCATTTCACCAACGGCATGGGCCATCCGCTCTGGGATGGTTTTGCGGCCTTTGGCCTTTTTGGCGGGGGCGGGCACGGGGAGGAGCTTATATTCAAACATATTTTTCATTCCTGCGGATAAAAATTCTCGTATAAAAACCATTCACGTTTTTTCATGTTTGCGATCAAATCAGGCTTGATTTTCTCGGGCAGAAACCCGGCCACTGCGGCACTTTTTTTAACCTGTTTCGAATTTTGCAGATAAGACACTACCTCTTTGCGCGGCTTAAAAAAAGGGCCAACTTCGGAATCGAGCAAGTTTTCGAGACCCCTGTTCAGGGTTTCGGTTTTTATCACGAGGGTATGCAGCTTATGGCGTGCGTAAATCGCGTTAAGGCGGGCTTTGCTGGTGGCGGCAGCTAAAATCGCCGAGGCGTTGACAAAGCTTAAGGTCAGGAAGCGATAACTTTGCAGCCCGAGAAGCTCCGGCCGGGCGTTGAGGTAGCGCGGGCCGAAGAATGGGGCATTTTCCGGAGCGATCATGAAGCCAAGCCAGCGCTCGAAGGCCCGGGTGTCGGGCTGGTAAAAATCGGCGAGGCCTGCATCCCGAAACCGCTGGACCATGCCCCCGCGCCCCTGCAGCCCGTATTGAAACAGCGAGATATACTGCGCCAACGGTTCGCGCACTGTGATGAAATAAAAGCTTTCGGGCCGGTGAACCGGGGCGGGCGCGTGCAGGTGACGCGCGATTTCAGGCAGGGCCAGATTGGCGCGCAGGAAACGGGACACAAAGCTGGAACCGGTTTTTTGCACATCGAGATAAACGACTTTGCCAAAGTCGATCATATCGCAGGCCCGCGCAGCGCCGCCGTCAAAGGTGCGGGGAGACCACGCACCCTACGCTTGTCCGAGCTTTTTGCGCACGATCTCGTTGACCACTTTCGGGTTGGCCTTGCCGCCGGTCGCCTTCATGATCTGGCCCACGAACCAGCCTGCGAGCTTGGGGTTGTCCTTGGCCTTTTCCACCTGCGCGGGGTTGGCGGCCATGATCTCATCCATGGCGGCCTCAATGGCGCCGGTGTCGGTCACCTGCTTCATGCCGCGCGCTTCGACGATCTCGGCCGGGTCGCCGCCCTCATTCCAGATGATCTCGAACAGCTCCTTGCCGATTTTGCCGTTGATGTCGCCCTTGGCGATCAGGTCCAGAATGCCGCCGAGTTGGCCCGCGGAAACGGGCGAGGTCTCGATGGTCAGGCCTTCCTTGTTCAGCCGCCCGAACAGCTCGTTGATCACCCAGTTGGCGGCCTGCTTGCCATCGCGCCCCTTGGCCACGGCCTCGAAATAGTCGGCGCTGGCCACCTCGGCGGTCAGCACGCCGGCGTCATATTCGGTCATCCCGAAATCTTTGACAAAACGCGCCTTTTTCTCGTCTGGCAGTTCGGGGAGGCTAGCCTTGATCTCGTCCACCCAGGCTTGCTCGATCTCTAGCGGCAAGAGGTCGGGGCAGGGGAAATAGCGGTAATCGTGGGCCTCTTCCTTGCTGCGCATCGGGCGGGTTTCGCCCTTGTCGGGGTCATAAAGGCGGGTTTCCTGGTCGATGCTGCCACCGTCTTCCAGAATGGCGATCTGGCGGCGGGCTTCCACCTCAATCGCCTGCTGGATGAAGCGCATGGAGTTCATGTTCTTGATCTCGCAGCGGGTGCCAAGGTGGCTGAAATCGCCGGTCTCGCGGAAGCGCTCATAGGCCCCCACACGGCAGACAGACACGTTCACGTCGGCCCGCAGCGAGCCTTCCTGCATGTTGCCATCACAGGTGCCCAGATAGCGCACGATCTGGCGGATCTTGCGGACATATTCCGCCGCCTCCTCGGGGCCGCGAATATCGGGGAAGCTCACAATCTCCATCAGGCCAACGCCGGTGCGGTTGAGGTCCACGAAGGACATGTCCGGGTCCATATCATGCACGGATTTGCCCGCGTCCTGTTCGATATGGATACGCTCCACGCGCACCTTGCGGGCCACGCCCGGCTCCATATCCACCAGAATTTCGCCCTCGCCGACAATCGGGTGATAAAGCTGGGAGATTTGATAGCCCTGCGGCAGGTCGGGGTAGAAATAATTCTTGCGGTCAAAGCGCGACATCAGGTTGATTTTGGCCTTGAAGCCAAGGCCGGTGCGCACCGCCTGCTCTACGCAGAAATCGTTGACCACCGGCAGCATCCCGGGCATGGCGGCATCAACAAAGGCCACGTTTGAGTTCGGCTCGGCCCCGAACTGGGTGCTCGCCCCCGAAAACAGCTTGGCCTTGGAGGCAATCTGGGCGTGCACCTCCATGCCGATCACCAGTTCCCAATCGTCTTTGGCACCGGCAATCACTTTGGCTTTGGGGTCTTTATAGGCAAGCTCTGTCATGGTCTTTATCCGCATTTTTAGGGTCACGCCCTTTTAGGCAAAGCGCGGGCGGGGGGCAAGGGGCGGCGGAAACGGTTTTTTCATACTTTGGCGCTAGAGAGGGGCGGGAACATATTTTCGTGGGGGAAAGGAAATGAAAAGAATGGTGACGCGGCTTGGAATGGCGCTTGCAATCTGTCTGCCATCGGCGGCGCTGGCGGTGGGCCTGGCCTATGGCATTGAATGGGTGCTGGCCGCCCCGATTTCAGGCGCGGGCCTGCTCAGCAGTGCTTTGGTGCCGATTATCATCGGTATGCCGGTGATATTTTTTATCGAAGGGCAGAACCTGAAGCTGCAAAACGCGGTGATGACGCTGGACCTGATGCGCGAGGAGGCCGAGGAGCGCGCCAAGCGCGATTCGATGACGGGGTTATATAACCACCAGCATTTTATGCAGAAAATCCGTGAGGGCGAGCGGCGGGAAGATGGCTCGCTGATCATCCTCGACATCGACCATTTCAAGAATATAAACGACACCTTCGGCCATGCGCAGGGCGACGAAGCGCTGATCAAGGTGGTGGCCGCGGTGCGCAAGGCGGTGCGGGCCAAGGATGTTGTCGGACGCATCGGCGGCGAGGAATTCGCGGTGTTTCTGCAGGACGCCAACAAGGAAGAGGCCAAAAAGGTGGCCGCGCGCATTCGCAAAACCGTCGAGAAGATCGACTTTGTGCCCGAGGAGGGGGTGAAGGCTCCGCTGACGGTGAGCGTTGGCGTGGCGATGAAAAACGAGATGGACAACGTGGTGGGCGCGATGCAGCTTGCCGATATGCGCATGTATAAAGCCAAGGAAAGCGGCCGCAACCGCGTGGTGGATAGCGGGCTGGAAGCCGAGGTTTTTGACCTGGCGCGGGTGAATTAGGGTGGGTGTTTGCACCCACCATCAGGTGCGCGAAAACCAAGCACCCTAACCCAAAATCCGTTCTGCGATCTCCCGCGTGTTTTTCGACAGGGTTTCCACCGCCAAAACCCGCTCCAAGGCTGCGCGCATTTGCGCTTGGCGTGCCGCGCTATACTGCCGCCAGCTTTCAAAACTGGTGGCCATACGCGCGGTGATTTGAGGGTTTACGGGGTCGAGCCTGATCAGCCAATCGGCCACCAGTTCATAGCCCGCGCCTGACGGGTCATGGAAGCCCGCGATATTGCCTATGGCGAAAGCGCCCAGCAGGGCGCGGAAGCGGTTGGGGTTTTTCCAGTTGAAATCGGGGTGGGTGGTGAGGCTGCGCACCGTTTCCACCGCGACTTCCGGCGCGGCGCGGGTGGCCTGCACGCTGAACCATTTATCCAGCACCAGGGGCGCGTGCTTCCACTGGTCATAAAAGGCTAGCAGCGCCGCCTCGCCTTTGCCTTTGGACACAAGCAGGCCAAGGGCGGGGAGCTTTTCCGTCATGTTTTGGGCGGCGTCATACTGGGCTTGGGCGCTGCTGGCGTCCTCCTCCAGTGCGGTGAGCCATGACAGCGCACGGTTGCGCTGGCTGCGCTTGCCCGCGGCCTCGGCGTCGGGGGAATAGGCCCCGGGGGTGGCCATATCGGCGTAAAGGGCGGGGAGGTCATCCGCCAGCGTTTGCGCCATGGCAAGGTTCATCACCTCGCGGGCCTTGTGGATGGCCACAGGGTCCGGCGTGCCGCCGTTTTCCATGATCTTGCGGGCCACTTCGGCCTCGCCCGGAATGGCGGTGGCCATGGCGCGGAAGGCCGGGGCCAGGCCCGCATCCAGCGCGGTTCTGGCCATGGCGGTGAGGAATTCACCCTCGATATGGGCGGGGTCGGCGGGCAGCCCGGCGAGCAGGTCCAGCGCATAATCGCGGCCTGCTTCCCAACGGTTGAATTCGTCGCTGTCATGGGCCAGCAGGTAGGCGCGCAGGCTGTTATCCATTTCCCGTTCCAGCACCACGGGGGCGGAAAAACCGCGCAGGATGGAGGCAATGGGGGGCATGGTCAGGCCCTTGAATGCAAAGCTTTGCGCGGGCTCTGTTAGCTCCAGCACCTGCGTGGCCACGGCCTCGGTGCCGTCTGGGTAGAGCAGGCCCACGGCCACGGGGATGTGGCGGGGGGCCATGTCCTCGGCATTGGGCATGTGCTGGCTGAGGGTGAGGGTGTAGGTGCCATCGGAAAAATCCTCTTTCACCTTCACCCGCGGGGTGCCGGCCAGCGTATACCAGCGGGCAAACTGGCCAAGGTCGCGGCCGGTGGCGTCTTCAAACACCTTGATCCAGTCTTCAATGGTGCAGGCCTGGCCATCGTGGCGCGCAAAGTAAAGATCGGTGGCCTTGCGGAAGCCCTCCGGCCCAACGAGCGTGCGCAACATGCCCACCACCTCGGCGCCTTTTTCATAGACGGTCGCGGTGTAGAAATTGTTGATTTCAACATAGTGGTTGGGGCGGGGCGGGTGGCTGAGCGGCCCCGCATCCTCGGCGAATTGGCGCCCGCGCAGGGCCATCACATCCTCGATGCGCTTCACCGCTTCGCCGCGCATATCCTTAGTGAAATGCTGGTCACGAAACACCGTCAGGCCCTCTTTCAGGCAAAGCTGGAACCAGTCGCGGCAGGTGATGCGGTTGCCCGTCCAGTTATGGAAATACTCATGCGCAATCACGCTCTCGATGCGCGCGAAATCGGCATCCGTCGCCGTTTCGGGGCTGGCCAGCACCAGCCGCGAGTTGAACACATTCAGCCCCTTGTTTTCCATCGCCCCCATGTTGAAATCATCCACCGCGACGATGTTGAAGAGGTCGAGATCATATTCGCGCCCATAGGCCTCCTCGTCCCATTTCATGGCGCGCTTGAGGCTGTCCATCGCATAGGCGCATTTGTCCTCATCCCCCGGGCGCACCCAGATGTTGAGCGCCACTTCGCGGCCCGAGGCGGTGGTGAAGCTGTCGGAATAGGCCACAAGCTCCCCCGCGACCAGCGCGAACAGGTAGCTCGGCTTGGGCCACGGGTCGTGCCACTCCACAAAGCCCTCGCCGCGCGCCACCTCGTTACCGTTACTGAGCCGCACCGGCTGGTCGCCATGGATGCGCACGGTGAAGGTGGTCATCACATCGGGGCGGTCGAGGTAATAGGTGATGCGCCGGAAACCCTGCGCCTCGCATTGGGTGCAATACATGCCGTTGGACATATAAAGCCCATCGAGCGCGGTGTTGGCCTCGGGGTTGATCTCCACCTCGCATTCCCACGTAAAGCCCTCGCCCAGCAGGGCTTCGGGGAGGTCCACGCCGCTGTCATCGGGGTTGAGCGCCACGGATTCGCCGTTGATTTTCGCCCATTTCAGGGTCAGCGCCTCGCCATCCAGCCGCAGGGCGCGGGTGCTGGCGGCGGGGTTGGCTTTGAACGCGATTTTCGAGGTCACGGTGGTTTTGCTCGGGTGCAGGTGGAAATCAAGCGCCACGCTTTCGATCAGATAGGCAGCGGGGGTGTAATCCTCTAGGCGGATGGTTTGGTCGGTCATATTGGCGCTCCTTTGTTGGGGCTACCCTAGTGGTTTAGCGAGGATTGTAAAACATTGAAAATGCGCAGGCGGGGACCGGGCTATAAACCATTGCCTGGACTGAAAAACAACCCCGGATTGCAGTGGACCGGATTGCAACGCCATACGTAGAAAAACAACTACATACCTAGGTATGTAGTTATAATGCAGCGTGAAAAACCGTAATAAAGCAACGTATTGCAAGGAGTTTATACGAAAATTATTCTACCCCCCAGATACGCCTTCTATTTTAATCTTGTGTTTCCTATAGGAAACTTTAGACTTGTTCACGAAAGTATACCAAGGGGCATTCATGACTGAATTTACCGAAATCGCCGGGCTGAACGTGGCCACCGAGTTTTACAATTTCGTGGAAAGCGAGGCGCTAAAGGGGCTGGATGTGCCGGATTTCTGGGGCGGATTTGCGGCGATGCTCCGCGACCTGACCCCGAAAAACCGTGCGCTGCTGGCGCGGCGCGCCGAGTTGCAAGCGCAGATCAATGCCTGGCATCAGGCGCCAAGGGGCGACTACGAGACCTTTCTGCGTGAGATCGGCTATCTGGAGCCGGCGCCGGCGCCCTTCACCATCGAAACCGCCAATGTGGACCCCGAAATTGCCCGCATCGCCGGCCCGCAACTGGTGGTGCCCATTACCAATGCCCGCTTTGCGCTCAACGCCGCCAACGCCCGCTGGGGTAGCCTTTATGATGCGCTTTATGGCACCGATGCGCTGGGTGAGCCGCCGGTAAAAGGCCCGTTTGACCCGGCGCGCGGGGCGCGGGTTATCGCATGGGCCAAGGGTTTTCTGGATAAAGCCGTGCCGCTGGCGGGTGGTAGCTGGGCCGATGTCACCCGCCTTGAGCCACAGGGCGAAATGCTGCTGATCAATGGCGATACGGGGCTGGCGGACCCGTCGCAATATGTCGGCCACGCCGAGGGGCGGATCATTCTGCGCAACCATGGGCTGCATATCCAGATATTGCAAGATGCGAGCGCCCCCGTGGCGGCGCTGGACAAGGCGGGCATTTCAGACATCCTGCTGGAATCCGCCCTGTCCAGCATTATGGATTTCGAGGATTCCGTGGCCTGTGTGGATGCGGCGGACAAGGTGCATGCCTACCGCAACTGGCTTGGCCTGATGCGGGGCGATCTGACCCACGCCATGCAGAAAAACGGCAAGGCTTTTGTGCGGCGGCTGGCGGAGGATGTGGATTATACCACCCCCACGGGCCAGCCCGCCCGCCTGAAAGGCCGCGCCCTGATGCTGGTGCGCAATGTCGGCCACCTGATGACCACGCCTGCGATGACGCTGGACGGCGAAGAGGTGTTCGAGGGGCTGATGGACGCCATGCTGACCGTGCTTTGCGCCATGCATGACAGGGGCGCGAACGCCCGCCAAAGCTCGATTTATGTGGTGAAGCCGAAGATGCACGGGCCAGCGGAAGTTGCCTTTACCGACGAGATTTTTGACCGCGTGGAAGATGTGCTCGGCCTGCCGCGCCACACGGTCAAAATCGGCATTATGGACGAAGAGCGCCGCACCTCGGTGAACCTGCGCGCCTGTATCATGGCCGCGCGCCACCGTGTGGCCTTCATCAATACCGGCTTTCTGGACCGCACGGGGGACGAGATTCACACCTCGATGGAAGCGGGCGCGATGGTGCGCAAGGGCGAGATGGCGCACACGCGTTGGATCGCCGCTTACGAGGATAACAACGTCGATGCGGGGTTGGCATGCGGGTTGCAGGGGCGCGCGCAGATCGGCAAGGGCATGTGGGCGGTGCCCGATAATATGGAGGTGATGCTGATCAAAAAGCTGGCCCACCCCAGGGCGGGGGCGAATTGCGCATGGGTGCCCAGCCCCACGGCGGCCACCCTGCACGCCACCCATTATCACGAAGTGGATGTGTTCGCGGTGCAAGACCGCCTGAAAGCCGCGGGGCCCCGGGCCAGGCTGGCGGACCTGCTGACCATCCCGCTGGCAAAGCGGAACTGGTCGCCGGAAGAGATGATCGCCGAGGTCGAGAATAACGCCCAGGGCATTCTGGGCTATGTGGTGCGCTGGATTGATCAGGGCATCGGCTGTTCCACCGTGCCCGATATTCACAATATCGGCCTGATGGAAGACCGCGCCACCTGCCGGATCTCTGCGCAGCA
>JALWPC010000380.1 GCA_026995265.1 Paracoccaceae bacterium | reverse complement strand
GTAGCGCGGTTTCGGGGTGACAAGCTGCGGGCGGGTTCGAAGTTTCTGTACCATCCAAAGAATGAATCACGTCCCCGCACAAATAGGAATCCCCCAATCTTGCAAGGGTTCTATGCAACAACGCCCGTTTCTTTATAACTACATTCCTAGGTATATAGATTCCTAGGAATGTAGGTATTTCCGATAAAAAAACACAGGTGTTGCGCCCGCAGCCAAACCACCGCGCGCATCGGTTACGTCCTGTTCATAAAGTTTTGTTAAAAAATTGCTCCCATGCCAGACAAAAGCCGTGAAGGCTTCGGGAAAATCGCGTCGGGCACGAAACACCAACGCCCTTTGCGTTCCACCGTCTCAAAGTCATAAAGGTGGCCACTGGGATTTGAATACACTCGTTTGGCAGCAAGCCAACCGGCGCGATTTTTCCGTTTTCAAAGGTAAGGGAGTCCCGCCAGAACCGCATATTGGCAGCACAGGAAACGGCAGAGCCACCGGCAATGCTGCCTTTTGGTGTGCCTAAAGCGCGCGTTTGAACGGCCCGACTTCGGCAAGCTCGTCCATATCTTCCCGCACCGCTTCGGCCTCGGCATCCAGAAAGCGCTGCACCGCGCCCGCAAAACCCTTGTCCCGTATCCAGTGCAGCGCATAAACCGGCGTTGGCAGATACCCCCGCGCCAGCTTGTGCTCCCCCTGCGCTCCCGCTTCCACCCGCTTCAGACCCAGCCGAATCGCCGCCTCGATCGCCTGGTAATAGCACAGCTCGAAATGCAGGTTCGGGTGGTGCTCGATACTGCCCCAGTAGCGGCCAAACAGCGTATCCGCGCCGATGAAATTCAGCGCGCCCGCCACAAAGCGCCCCTCCCGCGCCGCCAGCACCAGCAAAATATCGTCGCGCAAATGCGCCTGCGCCTCGTCAAAAAACGCCCGCGTCAGATAGGGCGTGCCCCATTTGCGCGCGCCGGTATCCTGGTAAAACAGCCAGAAGGCCTCCCAATGTTCGGGGCGAATCTCCTCCCCCGTCAGTGCCAGAATCTCGCCGCCAAACCCCTGCGCCGCCGCCCGCTCCTTGCGGATGTTTTTGCGCTTGCGTGACGAGAGCGCGCCGAGGAAATCGT
>JALWPC010000379.1 GCA_026995265.1 Paracoccaceae bacterium | reverse complement strand
CACCTGTTGCAACTCCCGCCACAATCCCCTAAATCCACCCTACCACTGGCGGCGAGTTGGCGGAGTGGTGACGCAGCGGATTGCAAATCCGTGTACACCGGTTCGATTCCGGTACTCGCCTCCAAATATTCTTCTTGACATCGGGTTGGGGCGGCTTTCGCCGGGGAGTGCCTTTTTATGGCAATTTTGCCATTTCGGGGCCCGACCCCTGCGCCGTTTGTTTACGAAGCGTCAGTTTAAGGCAAATTGTGCGATTACACTGTTATGATCGGACCCGAGGCGCGGGCCGATGCTGGCAGAGGCGGGCCAGTTGGGCGGGGCCAGCACCTGATCTATGGGCAGTTGCACAAGACCGGAAAACAGGGATTTGGTAAAGCGGATACCAGCAAGGGCGCGGGTATGGGTTGCGGCTTCTATGCGGGCGACGGTGTGGCTCCACGCCACCATGTTGAAATCTCCGCCGATAAACACGGGGCCTTTGAGCGCTTCGAGCGCGGGCAGAATGCTTGCGAGTTGGGACTGCTGGCCATAAGGCCACGGCCAGCGCAGGTGCAGCGATACCACCGTGACCTCCCCCGCCGGAATTTGCACCCGCGCCGAGACCATGCCCAACCCCTCCAGGCAGCCCTCGCCCTGCGCGCCGATGAAGCGGTATTTGGACAGGATGGCCACGCCACCAACCGCCGCAAAGGGGCAGATGACCTGATAGGGGTATTCAGGGCGCAACGCGGCCAGTTGCGGGATGGAACCGGTGGTGATTTCCTGCAGGGTGATGATGTCTGGCGCGGTGGCGCGGGCGTAATCGACCAGATCGCGGCTGTCATTTGTGAACTGGTTGTTATGCTGCATCAGCGTAAAACCAGCAACAGGCGGGGGGCTGATAAACTGCGCGCGCAGGCTAAAAACACCGTAAACCAGCAGGGCGAGGCTGATATAGGTGAGCATCGTCTGCCGCCAGAGCGCAAAGCCGAACATGGCGAAAAACAGCGCCGCCAGCGTATAGGGACGGAACACCGCAAGGCTGTCGCCCGCAGGGTGATAGGCCCCAAGAAACCCGCCGCCAAGGCCCAAAGCCCCGCAGGCAAAGGCAAGGATGGTCAGGGTTTTGCCGTA
>JALWPC010000378.1 GCA_026995265.1 Paracoccaceae bacterium | reverse complement strand
ACCGGCGGCGGGCGCGGGTGATGTCCCATTTCGCGGCAGGGCTGCTCTATCACTATGACATCGTGATCGGCGGGGATATTGACGAATTCGTGGTGGTGGATCCGGCCACGGGCCAAACCCTGCCGGATTACCTCTCCGCCCTGCCCCCGCGCGCCTCTTATTCGGCGCTCGGGCTGGATGTCGGGCAGCATATCGGCCATGAATCCCCCGCCGATTTCAGCCGCCCCTTGCTTTCGCAACGCAAATTGGCCATGGTTTCAGCCCGCTACACCAAGCCCGCCATTATTATGAAGCCGGTGACATGGGGCGCGGGGCTGCACCGGATCAAGGGCCGCAATTTCAGGATCGACCCGAACCTCTATCTCTTCCACTTTGGTATGGTAGACCAAAAACAGGCCGAGGCCCGCGCCAAAAATGCCGAGTTGCTGAAAGCCGGTTGGGGGAACCACATGAAACGGCGCGGCAACCTGCTACACATCATAGAGAGCGCCACCCCGCGCGAGGGCGACAGCTACCTGCCCGAGGCCCGCGCCCTGCAACAGAAGAAACGCCCCCTATACGCGCTCAACAAGCCCGGCATGATCAAGGGAAACCCGGTGGTGCGCATCCCGGAGCGCTTTGCCGACGTGGTTTAACCGTCATAATCCACCACGATTTTTTCGGTTTTCGCATGGGCCTGGCAGGTGAGAATATAGCCCTGCTCGACTTCGTAATCCTCCAGCGCCTGATTGGCGCGCATCTCCACCTCGCCTTCAAGCAGCCGCGCCTTGCAGGTGGAACACACGCCTGCGCGGCATGCATAGGGGGCATCCAGCCGGGCATCCAGCGCGGCTTGCAGCACCGATGTCTCGGCATTAAGCGCCACCTCATGGCTGACCCCGTCCAGCAGCACCGTGACTTGCAGCGCGCCGCGGGCGCGGGGCTGGCCAAGGGGCGCGACCGGTTGCGCGGCGCGTCCGGGCTGGTCGGAGAGGAATTGCTCTATGGAGATTTTCTCGGCGGGCAGGTGTTTGCGCAAGCCTTCTTTCACCACCTCCATCATCGGCGCGGGGCCGCAGATATAGGCTTGCTCCACTGCCTTGATATTCACCCAGCCCTTGAACAGCCCAGTGAGTTTTTCGGCGTCCAGCCGCCCTGCAAACAGGTCTATATCCTGCGCGTTATCCTCCAGAATGTGGATAACGTGGAAGCGCGCAAGGTAGCGGTCCTTGAGGTCCTGAAGCTCCTCCCGAAACATGGTGCTGGCCACCGAGCGGTTAGCATATACCAAAGTAAATGTCGCATTTTCATCGGCTTGCAAGGTGTCTTTAATGATAGACAGCACGGGGGTAATGCCGGAACCACCGGCAAAGCCGAGGGTGTGGCGCGCCCGTTTTGCGCCAAAATTCCCCATCGGTGGCATGGCTTCCAGCACATCACCGACCTTCAATTCACTATTGGCAAAGCTGGAAAACGCCCCGCCTTCCACCGCCTTGATCCCCACCCGCAGCCCCTCGTTTGGTGCCGCACAGACGGAATAGCAGCGGCGCAGCTCGACCCCGTCGAAATCCTTCCGGAAGGTCAGGTATTGCCCCGCCTCAAAGCTGAAATCGCCGCTTTTGGGCGTAAGGGTAAGCACCACGGCGGCCTCGGTTTCGCGGCGAATATCGGTGATTTCCAGAGGGTGAAAGCGGGGCATGGTCAGGCTCCTAAATGCATTTGAAGGCGTCAAAAGGCTCCAGGCAGTCGGCGCATTTATAGTGGCTTTTGCAGGGGGTGGAGCCGAAAGCGGACAGCCGCGTGGTATTTGCCGAGCCACAGCGCGGGCAGGCGGGCTGACCTTTGCGCGGCGGGGCAATGCCATGGGCGCGCAGCTTCTCATGGGCCTCAGCGGCTATCCAGTCGGAGGTCCAAGGCGGCGAAATGCAGGTTTCCAGCCGCAGATTCTCCACGCCCTTTTCCCGCAGCTTGGCTTCTATATCGAGGGTGATCACCGCAGTTGCGGGGCAGCCCGAATAGGTCGGCGTGACCTTCACCAGCACCTCTTTGCCCACCTCGACGGCGCGGATCACCCCGAGGTCCACCAGCGAGAGCACGGGGATCTCCGGGTCTGGCACTTCGGCCAGCCAGCGCCATATTTGCGCTTCGCTCACCATCGGGCGTCGGGGTAGGCGCGTTGCAGGAATTGCATGGTGGCGAGCATGTGGCCGAGGTCTTCGCTATGGGTGCCGGTGCGCCCGCCCTGCCGGGCAAAATCGCTCTCGGGGCGCGTCAGCATGGCCTGGCTCAGCACCCCGTTCAGCGCCGCACCAAACCGCGCCCGCTGGGCGCTTGGCAGTGGCGCGATGCCTTTGTCGGCCATCTCCATATCCAGCGCATCATCGGTGAACATCTCGCCGACATAGGGCCAGAGGGCCTCCAGCGCCGCTTGCATCCGGGCGTGGCTCTCATCGGTGCCATCCCCCAGCCGAATGATCAAATCCTTCGATCTTTCAAGGTGATAGTCGGCCTCCTTTACGCATTTCTTTGCAATCCCCGCCACGCGCTCATCGGCCGAGCGGCACAGGTCCGCCAGCCGATCAAGGTGCCAGAGGTCAAACAGAAATTGCCGCATCAGGGTGTGGCCGAAGTCGCGGTTGGGGCGTTCGACCAGGAGCAGGTTGCGGAAATCCCAGGCGTCACGCCGAAAGGCCAGCGCGTCCGCATCGCGCCCCTGCCCTTCGACCTCCCCCGCCAAGCCCAGCCAGAGCCGCGTTTGCCCGATCAAATCGAGCGCGATATTGGCCAGCGCAATATCCTCCTCCAGCACCGGCGCATGGCCGCACCATTCCGACACCCGATGCCCCAGCACCAGCGTGTTGTCCCCCATGCGCAGCAGGAATTCAAACATCACATCGACCCCACATCGTCGGGGATGTCAAAGAACGTCGGGTGGCGGTAGGTTTTGTCGTTTGACGGGTCAAACATCGGGCCTTTGCGGCTCGGGGCGCTGGCGGTGATGTCGGCTGATTTCACCACCCAGATGCTCACGCCCTCGTTGCGCCGCGTGTAGACATCCCGCGCGTTCAGCATGGCCATTTCGGCATCGGGCGCGTGCAGGCTGCCCACATGCCGGTGGCTCAGGCCATATTGGCCACGAATGAATATTTCCCAGAGGGGCCAGTCACTTGCCATGGTTTTACTCCGCTGCCTGTTGGTGTTTTTCAGCGTGCGCCAGCAGCCCCTCGCGGAACCACGCGCCCTCATCATGGGCCTTGTTGCGCGCCCGCATCCGGTCCGCGTTACACGGACCGTTGCCCTTGAGCACCGCGAAAAACTCGGACCAATCCGGGTCGGTAAAGCTGTAATGCCCGGTTTCAGGGTTCAGCCTGGCGGCGCAATCCGGCACTTCCAGTCCTAGATATTCGATCTGCGGGATGGTTTGATCGACAAACTTTTGCCGCCCCTCGTCATTGGTCATCACCTTGATTTTCCACGCCATGGATTGGGCTGAGTGCACCGACTCCGCGTCCGGCGGGCCAAACATCATCAGGGCGGGCCACCAGAGGCGATTGAGCGCATCCTGCGCCATGGCCTTTTGCGCCGCCGTGCCATTGGCCATTTTCATCATAATATCAAAGCCTTGGCGGGCATGAAAGCTCTCTTCCTTGCAAATGCGGATCATGGCGCGGGAATACGGCCCGTAGGATGTGCGCTGTAACGCCACCTGATTGACAATCGCCGCGCCGTCCACCAGCCAGCCGACGGCTCCAATATCAGCCCAGGTCAGGGTGGGGTAATTGAAGATGGAGGAATACTTCGCCCTGCCCGCCAGCAGGTCGGTAATCAGCTCTTCCCGCGATACCCCCAGCGTTTCGGCGGCGGAGTAGAGGTAAAGCCCGTGGCCCGCCTCGTCCTGCACCTTGGCCAGCAGAATCGCCTTGCGTTCCAAGGTGGGGGCGCGGGTAATCCAGTTGCCCTCGGGCAATTGCCCCACCACCTCGGAATGGGCGTGCTGGCTGATCTGGCGGATCAGGGTTTTGCGGTAGCCCTCGGGCATCCAGTCCTTGGGCTCGATCTTTTCGCCCGCGTCAATGCGCGCCTGAAAGGCCCGCTCCTGAGCGCTCATCTCCTCGGGGGTTTTCACGCCCCGCCCGGTGGATTTCACCTCTTGTGCATACATGCGGACTCCATTAGCTGACTGCTCGGTCAGCTTAAACGGTCATCTGCCAGCCCTGCAAGAAGAAAATGGTTCCCAAAGCGGGGCTTACCTGGTTCTGTGGCGAAATTATATTGGATAACAACCATTTGTTCTACCGCGCGTTCCGTTGTCTCTCCTGAAAACATGCACTAATGATAGACTTCTTCAAATAAACATACCTTACAGATATTATTAATATTTTCGGCACTGACAAAATATACATACCTAGGTATGTAGTTATATGGTAGGCCGTATATTCAATCCCCTTAACGGTTTATTCTATCCCTTGAACATGCCGACCAGGGCCGTTTTTACAATCCCGCTTGCCTTGGGGCGCTTGAGCGCCACAAAGGGCATCGGGCGGCAGATTTCCATGGCGGCGACGCCGACGCGGGCGGTGAGGGTGCCGTTGACCACCCCTTCGCCGAAGCGCCGCGACAGTTTGGAAAGCGCCCCGCCCCCCGCCAGCGAGCCGATCATATCGTCGCCAATGGCCACGGCGCCGGTGGCGACAAGATGCGCCGCCACGCCCGTGAGCAGCCGCCAGGAGCCCAGCACGCCCGCCCGGCCGCCATAGGTGGCGGCGATACGGCGGATCATGGAGACGTTGGTGGAGAGCGCCACGATGACATCGAGCAGAGCGAGGGGCAGAATGGCGGTGGCGCTCTCCACCAACGTCTCCATG
>JALWPC010000377.1 GCA_026995265.1 Paracoccaceae bacterium | reverse complement strand
GGATACACCCAGAGGGGTTCGCCAAGCCATGCGATGCCAGACGCGCCGCCAGCCGAACCAAAGGCGAGGCACAGGCCCCGGCTTTGCAAACGGAAACCCGGGCGGCTGGATTCTATTTCGGCATTCAACATATTGGCAAAACGCCAACACCCCCTTTAAGTTGCAAAAGCTCCCTCATAGGATGTTTCTGTTCTATTATCCTAGGAGAATAGACACGGCAAACGGCGTCTTTTCCCTTTTATAGCAATGCATTAGAGGTGTATTCGCCAATTATGGGCTCTCGGGGACGCGGCCACGCCGACAGGGTTGCAAAACGTCAAACCTTCGCGGCCCCAACCCGCCTTTGCATCGGTTGCAACGATTTTACCGCAGGCTCCCGCTCTCAATAAAACGGGGTTGGCAAGAAGAAATGGCCGCAAACCGCCGTGCAAAACATTTCGTATCGGACGGAGCATTTTCAGCAGAATATGTAACGGGCAAAGCCCCCGTCAGGGCGCGCCGCACAAACCGGGTCTCATTCCCGCAGTCCGGAAATTGATCGCGCATTGGCTTTAAAGTGCGCCGACCCCGTCCAGGAATATGTCCGCGACCAGCGACGCATAGGCCCGCCGCGCGGCGTCACCCTCCTCTCGGTTCCACATGAAAAACCAGTTTGTCATCCCGAATAGTGACATGGTTGTCGCATGCTGCTTGCTCTCCGGAATATCCGGAGCCACAGCTAAAATCGCCGCTGAAACCTTGCCGATCAACCGCCGCTGGATGGCGTTGATCTCGCCTTGTTGACTTGGGCTGAGCACGTCGCGGCTGTTGATCAGAATCCGGTGCAGGTCATCGGCCCCGGCATAGGCCAGCAGGATTTCCAGCACGATGGCGCGCAGATAGGGGCGGGGCTCCATCGGTGCCACCGCGTCCACCACCTCGTTCAGCCCCTCCAGATGGCATTCCAGAATGTCGTAGAGCAGCTCAGCCTTGCCGCCGTAATAATGGTAGATCAACGCCTTGGAAATGCCGCAAGCCTTGGCAATGGCGCTCATCGAGGCGCGATCCACCCCTTGCGCGGCAAATATCCGCGCAGCGGCCATGCGGATGGCCACCCGTTTTTCGTCGTGGTCCTTGGCGATG
>JALWPC010000376.1 GCA_026995265.1 Paracoccaceae bacterium | reverse complement strand
ATCGGTCTGATCGCCTTTGCCTTTGCACAGGTGATCTTCTTCATGCTGCCGTTCCTTGACAGAAGCCCGAATGTGGCACCTGCAAGCAGAAGAGGAGCATTCAAGTTCTGGTTCTGGGCACTGCTTATCGATATGATCGTGTTGACCTTTATGGGTAAACTGCCACCGGAAGGCATCTGGAGTACGATAGGACTGCTTGCGGCTCTGACCTTTATCGGTCTATGGATAGCGCTGCCTATCATTACATCTAAAGAAAAGAAACTGTAAGGAGTAAAGCAATGAAAGAATTGAAAATACTTGGAATCGTCGTCGTCTTTACTCTGATCCTTTACTGGGGTGTAGAGCCGTTCGCACACTCACAAATGCACAAGCATGTCGAAGGAGATGACTTTAAATATGCGGATCTTCCCGCACTGAAAGTCAAAGGAAACGCCGAAAACGGAAAAGCGCTTGCCGCTGCCTGTGTGGGGTGTCACTCCATCAACTCGCAGAATATGCCTGCGCCAATGGATGCGGTCACTGCTGCACAGACATACGGTGTAAACCCGCCCGATCTGAGCGATATGGGAGCACTTCTTGACGAGAAGTTCTTCGCACACTTCCTGCTTGACCCTGCAAAGGTGACCAAGTCCAAGCACTTCGCGATGCCGCCAAGTGCCGGAAGTGAGCAGGATGCTGCAGATATCGTAGCGTACTTCAAGTCCATCGCACCAAAAGAGGTCTCTCCAAAAGAGGCGTATGAGGCTGCATGTGGTAGATGTCATGCCAACAGATATGACAAGTGGACACAGATTGGCGAAGTACCAAAGACAAAGTCCAACATCAAAACCGGTGTTGACCTCGATGCACTCGAGTTCAAGAAGAAGGTCGGTATCTATGAGAACAAGCTGGCTGACTATATGGGTAAACTCCCGCCTGATCTCTCCATTATCATCAGAGCAAGAAGCGAGAAGTTCCTTGAAACATTTGTAGAGGATCCTCAGTCACAGCTGCCTGGAACGGCAATGCCAAGAGTCGGTCTGACCAAAGAGGCTTACGAGAAAGTCAAAGCCTATCTTGAAGAGACTGGTGATCCAAGCAAGCCTAAGCGTGAAGCGCTTGGACCATGGGTGATCGGATACTT
>JALWPC010000375.1 GCA_026995265.1 Paracoccaceae bacterium | reverse complement strand
GCTCTGGCGTCGCGCCGCGTTCGGGGAGCAAAGGCGGGGCTTGCAGCCCCTGTTTGCCCCCCTCACGCGGCGCGTGCTGCGCCTATGGCTTGCAGGGGGCTTACTTCAGGCCGATGAGCTTGTCAGCGGAGAGCGGGCCTGCGCCTTTGATGAAAAGCAGCATCAGGATGGTGACCCAGAACAGGCGTTGGTCCATGATCTGGCTGTCGGCGATGCGGTCAAACCATGTGCCGATGGCGGTATCGTCGGCCATGTGGCCGTAAATATCCACATAGGATTGCACGAAGATGAAGCCGATCATGCCCAGCGCCGCGAGGCGGGTGAAGAGGCCCAGCGCCAGCAGCACCGGAAGGGCGAATTCGGCGTAGGTGCCGGCATAGGCGATGATGTGCTGGAGTTGCGAGAGGTTGTCGGGGTCGTAGCCTGCGGCCTCGAACGCTACGGGGAAGATTTGGCCGTAGGCGCCGAAGCTGAGGTCAAAGAACCCGTCGCCGAGTTTGAGGCTGGCGGAGGTCCAGAAATACATGAACAGCACGGCGGCGAAGGTGAAGCGGGCCAGGGTGGGCAGGAACCACGGCTCCAGCTTGGCGGATAGCGCTTCAAGGGGTTTGTTGTAGAGGTTCAGGAGGGCGTGCATGGCTCAGCTTTCTATGTTGATCAGGAGGTTTGCCTCGAAAAGCCCGCCGATATTGGCGGTAAGGTCAAAGAGCGGGATTTTCTCGCAGAATTCGATAACCTCGCCGAGGGTGCGGCCCGCGGCGAGGGCGCGGAGGAAATCAGCCGCACCGGGGGGGAGGGTGCGCATTTCGACCATGTCGAAGGGGCGGGCAATCAGCACATCCTGGCCGTGTTTGGGGATGGTGGTTTCCGGCGCATCCGAATTTTTGCGCCAGATGGCAAACACCGGAAAGGGCGAGGAGATAACGCGCAGGCTCGGGTGCAGGTGCAGCTTGGCCCCGGCCATTTGCTCGGGCGTCAGGGCGGCGAGGGCGGCGCCGTCTATGGGGTCCGCATCGGCGGCGTGGTAGGCCTCGGTGCGGGCTTTTTCCAGCCGCGCCACGTCGGGCAGGTAGGTGAGCTTGGCCACGGGCGGGAAGGCGGCGAGGAAGTCGGGGAATTCGGGGGCGAATTCCGAGAGGATCGGGGTTTTGGGCGGGTATTGGCGCACAAACACCCCCGCCATGGCCTGAAAGAATTTCTCGCCCACCAGCTTTTCCACCACCGGATAGGCGTCTGCCAGAGCCTCCGAGAGCGAAAGCACCACGTTGTTGCGGTAGACATCGAATCGCTTGCCCGCAGGGCGGCCCTGCGGGTCAATCAGGCCCTCGGGCGTGGGAAGCGCGTTGTCGAGCAGGGCTTTGGCGAAGGCGGACTGGCTCATGTCAGGGCCTCCAGCGCGGCTGTGGCGCGGGCGGCCTCGGACTCCAGAACGGGCCAGTCGGGGATGTCGCTATCCCACTCGATCAGGATGGGCTTGGGGCCGGTGCGGGCGAGCAGGCGCTCCAGCAGGGCCCAGACCGGGTCCACCACCTTGTTATTGTGGCTGTCAATCAGCAGCGGCGCGCCGTGGTCGTCCTTGTCCTCGATATGGCCGCCAAGGTGGAGTTCGCCGATATGCTCGACGGGGAAAGTGTCGATGTAATCTTCGGGCGCATAGTCCTGATTGGTGCCGGAGATGAAGACGTTGTTCACATCCAGCAGCAGCCCGCAGCCGGTGCGGGAAACGACCTCGTTCAGGAAGGTGATTTCATCCATGGTCGAGGCGGCAAAGGCGACGTAGACCGAGGGGTTTTCAAGCAGCATTTGCACGCCCAGCACGTCCTGCACCTCGTTTATGTGGTCGGCCACGCGCTGAACCGTGTCCATGGTATAGGGCAGGGGCAGGAGGTCGTTCAGGTAGCCGGTTTCATGGCTGGACCAGGCCAGATGCTCGGAAAAGGAGGCGGGTTTCAGCCAGCTTATCAGGTGCTTAAGGCGGGTGAGGTGGTCTTTGTCCAAGGGGCGCTCGCCACCGATGGAGAGGCCGACGCCGTGGCAGGAAATGGGGAATTGCTTAGCCAGGCGCTTGAGGTCGGCCAGCATCGGGCCGCCCGCGGACATATAATTCTCGGCGTGGATTTCCAGCCATTTGACATGGCCCGCATCGGCGAGAATGTCACCAAGGTGCTGGGGTTTGTAGCCAACCCCTGCGCTGTGCGGTAAATGAGGAATAAGGGGCATGGCAGGCTCTTGTTAAGGGTGGATGTGCCGGGGGTCCGGCACATCCTAGGCTATTTATGCAGGCAGGTCACGGGTGAGCTCTTCGAGCGAACCGTGGCGCGGGGTGCCGTCGGCCATATCGGGCAGTTTGATGCCGGTGCAGGTGCCTGCGGGCACCATGGAGAAGGCGTTGCCCTGATAGTCTACCGTAGAGGTGCCCGCGCAAGTAGTGCCCGGGCCCGCTTTGCAGTCATTCTGGCCCGCCAGAGCCACGCCGTAGCATTTTTCGGACCCGCCCGCCGAGGCGGTGCCGGAGGTGGCGGAAAGGGCGGCGGCAACGGAACCGGCAATGGCAAGGCTTTTCAGGATCGTGTTGGACATGTGGGTTTTCCTTTGGTCGGGTTAATAAATAGTTGTCGTCGTTTTGACAAAGGTAGAGCTAACGGGTGTTGTGATAACGTTCCAGTAACATGAGCGTTATGTGCCTGTAACATGACGCGCGGGTGAGGATTGTTTCAATTTACGTGAGAGTTGCGGGGAATGGGGGCGGCTGCCGTTTCGGCTGGCTTATGGCTGGGGCTGCCCGATTGTTAGTGGATTTAGACATGTCAAAAAAGACATGTCTTTTTTGACATGTCTACTGAAAGGATCGGCCCCGCCGAAGGGGGGATACGGTGCATGGGCCGTAGCGGCTATGTCGGTGCGCGGGCGTGCGGGCGGCAAAGCTGTGGGCAAAGACGCGCCGCGCGCGAGACAGGTTCATTTGCGTGCCAAAATCGGCAGGCGGCAGGCCAACTGCACACCGGACCGCCGGGGCACTCGCAAGTGCCGGGGTGTTTGACCGCGCCTCTGGCAGAATACTATTGTATGCGGTTGCCTTGACCTACATCATGTAAACGGTGATGAATCTATGCGACCACGCGCTTGTTTGGTTGACCTTGGCTTGGGGCAGGGGTAAACCTGACGGAAGTCTTACTGGCCCCTTAACGGGCTGCAACACTAAAGGAGCGGGCCTTGCCAGACCTTTTGCGCGAATACCTTCCCATTGCGATCTTCTTTGGCCTTGCCATTGTGCTGGCGATTATCCTGACCATTTCGGCAATTATCGTGGCCGTGCGGCGACCCGACCCGGAGAAGCTCTCGGCTTATGAATGCGGGTTTAATGCCTTTGACGATGCGCGGATGCGCTTTGACGTGCGGTTTTATCTTGTCGCGATTCTGTTTATCATCTTTGACCTCGAGGTGGCCTTCCTGTTCCCCTGGGCGGCGGCGTTTCAGCATGTGGGCGTGTTTGGCTTTTGGTCAATGATGGTGTTTCTGGCGGTCCTGACCATCGGCTTTGTCTATGAGTGGAGAAAAGGGGCGCTGGAATGGGCGTAGATACCGGCATGAATGCGGCAGGGGCCGATAAGGAAGCCACGGTCGGCATGATGAATGACCAACTGGCCGACAAGGGCTTTTTGCTCACCACCACCGACGATATTATCAACTGGGCGCGCACCGGCTCGCTGCACTGGATGACCTTCGGGTTGGCCTGTTGCGCGGTGGAGATGATCCACACTTCCATGCCGCGCTATGACCTCGAGCGCTTCGGCACCGCCCCGCGCGCCTCCCCCCGGCAAAGTGATTTGATGAGCGTGGCGGGGACGCTGACCAACAAAATGGCCCCCGCGCTGCGCAAGGTGTATGACCAGATGCCCGAGCCGCGCTATGTGCTCTCCATGGGCTCCTGCGCCAACGGGGGCGGCTATTACCACTATAGCTATTCCGTGGTGCGGGGGTGTGACCGGATTGTGCCGGTCGATGTCTATGTGCCCGGCTGCCCGCCGACGGCGGAAGCCCTGATGTATGGCGTGCTGCAACTGCACCGCAAAATTCGCCGCACCGGCACGATTGTGAGGTAAGGGATGACTGAGGCCTTGGAAGAGCTGAAAAGCCTGATTGAAGCCAAGCAGGCGGATGCGGTGCATCGCTGCGAGATCGCCCATGGCGAGTTGACGGTGCATGTGGTGCCCGCCGCCATTCCGGCCTTTGTCGAGTTTCTGCGGGTGGATCCGAACTGCCAGTTTACCCAGATGATCGACATAACCGGCGCGGATTACCCCGAGCGGCCCAAGCGCTTTGAGCTGATTTACCATTTCCTTTCCATGCGCCACAATATGCGCGTTCGGGTAAAGGCGGACCTGGCCGAGGGCGAGATTGCCCCGAGCATCACCAGCATCCACCCTTCGGCCAACTGGTTTGAGCGCGAGACGTTTGACATGTATGGCATCCGGTTTTCCGGCCATCCAGATTTGCGACGTTTGCTGACGGATTATGGCTTTACGGGGCATCCGCTCAGGAAAGACTTCCCCACCAGCGGCTACCTTGAAATGCATTACGACGAGGTGGAGAAGCGCTGTGTTTACCGGCCTGTGTCCCTGGTGCAGGAGTATCGGCAGTTTGACTTCATGTCCCCCTGGGAGGGGGCGGAATATATCCTTACCGGCGATGAAAAAGCGGAGGCGAAGTGATGGACGGGTCCAACACGCCAAAGGGCAAATCGGTGCGCAATTTCAGCCTGAACTTCGGGCCTCAGCACCCCAGCGCCCACGGGGTGCTGCGGATGGTGCTGGAGCTGGACGGGGAGATCGTCGAGCGCGCCGACCCGCATGTGGGGCTCTTGCATCGCGGCACCGAGAAGCTGATGGAAAGCCGGACATATTTGCAGAATATCCCGTATTTCGACCGGCTCGATTACGTGGCGCCGATGAATCAGGAGCACGCCTTTTGCCTCGCCATCGAGAAGTTGGCGGGCATCGAGGTGCCACGGCGGGCCTCGCTGATCCGGGTGCTGTTCGCCGAGATCGGGCGGGTGCTGAACCACCTGCTGAATGTCGGCTCGCAGGGCATGGATGTGGGGGCGATGACCCCCAACGTCTGGGCCTTTGAAGAGCGCGAAAAGCTGATGATTTTTTACGAGCGGGCCTGCGGGGCGCGCCTGCACGCCAACTATTTCCGCCCCGGCGGGGTGCATCAGGACCTGCCGCAGAAGCTGATCGAGGACATCGAGGCATGGACGCAGAGCTTCCCGCAGGTGCTGGACGATATGGCCAACCTCTTGACGGAAAACCGGATTTTCAAGCAGCGCAATGTGGATATTGGCATTGTCACCGAGAAAATCGCGCAGGAGTATGCGCTGACCGGTGTCATGCTGCGCTCCAGCGGGCTGGCATGGGATTTGCGCCGCGCCCAGCCCTATGAATGCTATGACGAATTCGAGTTTCAGGTGCCTGTGGGCAAAAACGGCGATTGCTATGACCGCTATCTGATGCGCATGGCGGAGATGCGGGAAAGCATCAAGATCATCCGGCAAGCCATTGTGAAGCTGAACGAATGTCAGGGTGAGGACGTGCTGGCGCGGGGCAAGTGGACACCGCCGAAACGCACCGAGATGAAAACCAGCATGGAAGCGCTGATCCACCATTTCAAGCTCTATACCGAGGGCATTCATGTGCCTGCGGGCGAGGTTTATGCGGCGGTGGAAGCGCCCAAGGGCGAGTTCGGGGTGTTCCTTGTCGCCGATGGCAGCAACCGCCCCTACAAGGTGAAGATCCGCGCCCCGGGTTATGCCCACTTGGCGGCGATTGACCATCTGGGCCGGGGCCACCAGCTTGCCGATATGGCGGCGCTGATCGGCTCGCTGGATGTGGTGTTCGGGGAGATTGACCGGTGATCAAAGCGCTCACATTGGGGAGTGTTTTGCTGGCGGCGGGGCTTCCCGCCTCTGGCCAAGAGGTGAGCCAACGGGCGGCGGCTTTGCTGGATGTGATCGTGGCGCATGGCTGCACCATGACCAAGGCCGAAGCGGCGACGGCTTTGCCGGATTTGGGCTTTACGCGAGGTGAGTATCGCGGGCTGATGAAGGAGCTTGTGGACGCGGGCAGGGTGACGCTCGCGGACGGGGCGGCCACGGTGGCGGAGGGGCTTTGCCCAAGCGCCCAACCGCAGGCTTTGCTGCCGTTTCAGGAGCAATATATCGCGATTCTGCGCCATAATGGCTGCCAGTTGCAAACCGGCGAGGCGGAAAGCCTGTTTCCGCGCTTTGGCATGGAGGCCAATATGGCGGCGGAGCTGGAGGAAGGGCTTGTCGATAGTGGCATTGCCGGGGTTTCCGGCGGGGCGCTGAAAATCGGGCCGGCCTATTGCATTGCTGATGACAGCTTCCCGAGCCTGCCGCTGCTGGAACTAAACGCCCTGGAGCGGCATTTGGTCGAGGTGCTGGAAATCGGCAGTTGCACCCTGGTGCAAAGCGAGATCGAGGCGACTTTTCCGCAGGATAGTATGCAGCCGGATGAAGCGCGGGCGGCGGTGGCCAGCCTGCTGGCTTCGGGGGCGGCGCTGGCGGTGGAGGGGGGCGACCGCGTGTGGCTGTCTCCGGAAATTTGCCAGCCTTGGTCGGAGCGCAAAAATTGATATGATAAAACGAGGCATTATTAACGGGAGAGTGATTATGGGTATCAAGGCTTTTGTAACCGGAGCAATGCTGGCTTCTGTGGCCGGAGGCGCAATGGCGCAATCTCTGGACCCGGTGCGGGTGGAGATGTTTCGCTCTATCCTCCAGGGGAATGACTGCACGCTGACGGAAATTGCAGCCTCCAATATCCTGCCCCGGTTTGATTTCACAAAAGAGGAAACCCGCGCCATTGTCGGGGCCCTGGTGGCCGCTGGCGAGGTGCGCCTTGATGGCAATACCCTGATGCTGGTGGACGGAAGCTGTGGCACCGGCGACCCGGTAGCGGACCTGCTGGCGCAGGCCGATGTGCAGCAGTTTATTGCCATTATGGCCGAAAATGGCTGCGCAATGGCAGAAGCGGATGCCGAGCCGATTTTTACCGCGCGGGGCATGACCAAGCGGCAGGTGGGCCGGATTGTGCGGCCCATGATGGATAACGGCATGGCCAGCTTTGCCAACGGGGTGCTGACGGTAGACAGTGCCTATTGCGCCCCGCCCGTGATGGCCGATGCGCAACCCGAGGCCCCGACCGTTTCCGAGGCCCCGACGGATTCAGCCGTCGGCCCCGAGCTGGACCGCTCGGGCATTTTCGGCATGAGCCGCGTGCGGCAGCTGGTGGATGTGATGGCGCAAAACGGCTGTATGCTCAATATGGAGGTGGCCGATGGCTATCTGGCAGAGGCCGGAATAGAGCATGGATTTGCAACCTTTCTGGCCCGCAAGATGATAGCGGATGGCTATGCCACCATGGTGGATGACCAAAACATGATGCTGTCCGCGCCTTATTGTATCGCTGCGGGCGGGGCGCCAGTGGTGGCTGAACCGGACGCTCCGGGCGCGACGCCGGTGGAAACACCGGTTGAAGCACCGGTCGAAACACAGATGGAAACGCCCGATGAAACACGCACCGACGAGCCAACGCCAATGATGGCCGAAAATGAAAGCACGCCGGAGGCCATGTTCCTTTCGGTGGCGGCGCAGAACGGCTGCGCGCTGGATGCAACAGAGGCGGAAGCGGCGCTGGGTGCCGTGGGCCTGCGCATGGATCAGGCCTACCGGATCGTGGATGATCTGGTGGCGGCGGGCGATGCCAGCCTCTCCGATGGCGGGGCGCTGGTGAGCATCAATCCGGCATTGTGCGGGGCCGAGATGCAGCCGGTGGAGCCGGAGGGGCCGGTTGTGCAGGAGGCGCCTGCCAGCCCCGCCCCTGCAGATACGGCCACAACACAGCCCCCCGCCATGGCCGATGATGACCCGCGCGCGGGCGTGCTGGCGATGCTGGCGGATAACGGCTGTGAAATCACCCAGGCCAACGCGGCGGAGGTGATCGCGGCGGCGGGGCTGGATTATACCGCCTCCATCCAGATCCTCAGCCAGATGATGGCGTCGGGCGAGGCGACCAGCCCCGACGGCGGCCAGACCCTGCAGGTGGGGCCGCCGCTTTGCGAGGGGGCCCCCGACGCCACGCCCATGACCCCGCGCGAGGCCTTTATTGACCTGATCAGGCAAAATGATTGCCGCATTACGGCGGCCGAGTTCGGCACCTTGTTGCCCTATAAAGGCCTTGATGCCGGCACGGCCTTCGGCCTGATCAGCGAGCTTGAAGCGGAGGGGGTCATCAGCTTGCCCGCCACCCGCGATGTTGTAACCCTTAGCGCGGAGATGTGCCGGTAATGCTACGCCGTCTAACCCCAGACCAGCCCGAAAGCTTTGCTTTCACCCCTGCCAATCTGGCATGGGCCAAAGAGCAGATCAAGAAATACCCCGAGGGGCGGCAGGCGTCGGCTGTAATTGCGCTTTTATGGCGGGCGCAGGAGCAGGAGGGCTGGCTGAGCCGCCCCGCCATAGAAACGGTGGCCGATATGCTGGGCATGGATTATATCCGCGCGCTGGAAGTGGCGACGTTCTACTTTATGTTCCAGCTCAAGCCGGTGGGCTCGGTGGCGCATATCCAGATTTGCGGCACCACCTCTTGTATGCTGTGCGGGTCGGAGGATCTGATTGCGGTCTGTCAGGAGGAGATCAACGAAAAGCCGTTTATGCCAAGTGCCGACGGCAAGCTGAGCTGGGAAGAGGTGGAGTGCCTCGGGGCCTGCACCAATGCGCCAATGGCGCAGATCGGCAAGGATTATTACGAGGACCTGACGGCGGAAAGCCTGCGGGGCTTGCTGAAGGATTTCGCCGCGGGCAAGGTGCCTACCCCGGGGCCGCAGAACGGGCGGTTTGCGGCCGAGCCCAAGGGCGGGTTGACCACGCTCAAGGGCAAGTCCGGCGAAGCGCATAACGGCTCGGTGGCGCTAGCGGTGGAGATCGGCGATACGGTCAAGCGCATCGACGGCTCCGAAGTGCCGCTGTGGAAAGCACCGGTGCCGGTGGGCCGGCAAGAGGCCGTGGTCGAAAAACCAGCGCCGAAGGCTAAGCCGAAGCCGGAGCCGAAGGCTGAGCCCAAGGCCGAAGCCGCGCCGGTTGTGGCCTATTCCGACGATGACAAGCCCGAAATGCTGAGCGCCCCGCAGGGCGCGCCCGATGATTTGAAGAAAATCAAAGGCGTGGGGCCGAAGCTGGAGAAGGAGCTGAACGGGGCGGGTGTCTATCACTTCCACCAGATCGCGAGCTGGACCGCGAAAGAGGTTGCATGGGCGGATGACAACCTGCTGGACGGCTTCAAGGGCCGGATCAGCCGCGATAACTGGGTGGAGCAGGCCAAAAAACTGGCAAAACAATAAGGGATAAAGCGAGATCACAAGGGAGAGAAGACGATGAGTAAACACTATTCGACAGACAATGAATGCCTGCTGACCGGCGGGCTATGGGCGCTGATTGCGGCGCTGATCATCGGCGGGCTCTCATGGCTCCTGTTCTTTGATTTCTGGCCAACGGCGGTGGTGATTTTCGTGGTGGCGCTGCTGATCGGGCTGATTATCGCGTTTTTCATGTGCAAAACCCGCACGGTGGCCCGCGGCGGT
Source organism: Paracoccaceae bacterium (assembly GCA_026995265.1). Taxonomy (GTDB): domain Bacteria; phylum Pseudomonadota; class Alphaproteobacteria; order Rhodobacterales; family Rhodobacteraceae; genus UBA3077. The sequence continues at coordinate 8,281 of JALWPC010000375.1, read as the reverse complement.
GTGGATATGCGCGCCGTGGATATGGCCCGGGCCGAGATGGGCGTTGCCGCTCCGGCCGATGATGGCGCAGCGGCGGCCGAGGCAGCGGCTAAGGCGGATGCAGAGGCCAAGGCTAAGGCGGAGGCAGAGGCGGCCGAGGCCAAGGCAAAAGCGGAGGCAGAGGCGGCGGAGGCCAAGGCCAAAGCTGAGGCAGAGGCAAAGGCGGCGGAGGCCAAGGCAAAAGCGGAGGCGGAGGCAGAGGCGGCGGAGGCCAAGGCAAAAGCCGAAGCGGATGCGGCTGCTGCAAAGGCCAAGGCGGATGCCGAAGCAGCGGCGGCAGAGGCAGAGGCCAAGGCGGCCGAGGCCGAGGACGCGCCGGCGGTTGAATATTCCGACGACGACAAGCCCGAAATGCTGAGCGCCCCGCAGGGCGCGCCGGATGATTTGAAGAAAATCAAAGGCGTGGGGCCGAAGCTGGAGAAGGAGCTGAACGGGGCGGGTGTCTATCACTTCCACCAGATCGCGAGCTGGACCGCGAAAGAGGTTGCATGGGCGGATGACAACCTGCTGGACGGCTTCAAGGGCCGGATCAGCCGCGATAACTGGGTGGAGCAGGCCAAGGCGCTGGCAAAATAATCAGCGGGGCCATATGGCCCCGCCAAACACAAAAGGATAACGCACCGTGCGCAACAAAAAGGCCGAACAAAAACAGGCGAGGCTGGCATCTTATGTGATGCTGGCCTCGGTGGTGGTGTTTATGGGCGGTTCCTGGCTGGGCGGGCAGTTGGGCCTGCCGGTGCGTTATGCTTTTTTGTTTGATCTGATCGCCATGGCAGGCTTTGCCTTTGCGATGATCGTATTATTCAGGGTTTGGCGCGCGCGCCAACACAACGGAGAGTAGCAGATGCTCAAGGACGAAGACCGGATTTTCACCAACCTTTACGGGATGGAGGACCGTTCGATCAAGGGCGCCATGGCGCGCGGGGCGTGGGACGGCACGGCGGGCTATATCAAAAACGGGCGCGACTGGATCGTTGAGCAGGTCAAGGCTTCCGGCCTGCGCGGGCGCGGCGGGGCGGGCTTTCCCACGGGGCTTAAGTGGTCGTTCATGCCCAAGGAATCTGATGGGCGGCCCGCCTATCTGGTGGTGAATGCCGATGAATCCGAGCCCGGCACCTGCAAGGACCGCGAGATTATGCGCCACGACCCGCACACGCTGGTGGAGGGCTGCCTGATCGCCGGTTTCGGCATGGGGGCCAATACGGGGTATATCTATATTCGCGGCGAGTTCATCCGCGAGCGGGAGGCCCTGCAGCGGGCGATTGACGAGGCTTACGAGGCGGGCTTCCTTGGCAAGAATGCGGCAGGCTCCGGCTGGGATTTCGACCTTTACCTTGTGCACGGTGCGGGGGCCTATATCTGCGGCGAGGAAACCGCGCTGCTGGAAAGCCTGGAGGGGCGCAAGGGGATGCCGCGCATGAAGCCGCCCTTTCCCGCCGGTGTGGGGCTGTATGGCTGCCCGACCACGGTCAACAATGTGGAGAGCATCGCCGTGGTGCCTACCATTTTGCGCCGCGGGGCGGAGTGGTTTTCTTCCATGGGGCGGCCCAATAATGCGGGCACCAAGCTGTTTGGCATTTCCGGCCACGTGGAAAACCCCTGCGTGGTGGAAGAAGAAATGTCCATCCCGCTGCGCGAGCTTCTGGACAGGCATTGCGGCGGGGTGCGCGGCGGCTGGAAAAACCTGAAAGCGGTGATCCCGGGGGGCTCTTCGGTGCCGCTGCTGCCGGCTGACATCTGCAATGACGCGATTATGGATTTCGACTGGCTGCGCGAGCAGCGCTCCGGCCTTGGCACGGCGGCGGTGATCGTGATGGACCAGAGCACCGATGTGATCAAGGCGATATGGCGGCTCAGCAAATTTTACAAACATGAATCCTGTGGCCAGTGCACGCCATGCCGGGAAGGCACCGGCTGGATGATGCGGGTCATGGATCGTTTGGTGACAGGCGAAGCGGAGATCGAAGAGATCGACATGCTTCTGGATGTGACCAAACAAGTGGAGGGGCACACGATCTGTGCCCTTGGTGACGCTGCAGCATGGCCCATTCAGGGCCTGGTGCGGCATTTTAGAAACGAGATCGAGGACAGGATCAAATACAAGAAATCCGGAAGAGTGAGCTCGATCGCAGCGGAGTAAATGTTATGATTACCAAAGCAACCTTTGTGACCCTGGGGGCGTTAACCCTGGCAAGCTGTAGTGGCGTGCCCGGCATTCTGAGCGGCAATGACGGCGGCCCGCTTGACACGTATTTTGCCACCAATGTTGGCCGGCAGGCGGGCCTCGCGCAGGCCTATGCCGAGATTTGCCCGAGCCTGAGTTTTGACGCGAAAGAGCTGAAGCTTTACCACGTGGCGATTTGCCAGGGCAAAAAACTGGAGGATAATTGCGCTTTGCCCGGGCTGGAAGCCGAGCGCCAGAAATCCTATGAGGAAACCCTGGCGAGCCTCGCGGGGGTTGCGCCTGCGCAGGTGTGCGCCGACGCGCGGGCGCAAGCGGCGGACAACCCAGTTTTGGCTGATTATTTCGGCTTGCATTGAACCAATTGGCCACCGACCTTGTGGGGGCGGTGGCTGGACTAAACGGAGAGTGAATGTGGCTCCAGAGGTGTTTTTATCAGAGTGGGCAGTGGTGGCGCCGCTGTCTGCTCTTGTGAAAACAACCGGAATTCAACACCGCCCCTTTGGGCGCAGGCTTGCAGGATATGGGCAATGACCGACCTTAAAAAAATCATCATTGATGGCAATGAAGTGGAAGTGGATGGGGCAATGACCATCCTGCAGGCGGCCGAAGTGGCGGGGATAGAGATTCCGCGCTTTTGCTACCATGAGCGCCTTTCCATTGCGGGCAATTGCCGGATGTGCCTTGTGGAGGTGGTCGGCGGGCCGCCCAAGCCGGCAGCAAGCTGCGCCATGCAGGTGCGGGACCTTCGGCCCGGGCCAGAGGGTCAGCCGCCGGTGGTGAAAACCAAATCGCCGATGGTGAAGAAGGCCCGCGAGGGGGTGATGGAGTTTTTGCTGCTCAACCACCCGCTGGACTGCCCGATTTGTGACCAGGGCGGCGAGTGTGATTTGCAGGATCAGGCCATGGCCTACGGGGTGGATTTTTCCCGCACCCGCGAGGCCAAGCGCTCGGTGACGGACCTTGACCTAGGGCCGCTGGTGGCCACCACCATGACCCGCTGCATCTCCTGCACTCGCTGCGTGCGCTTCACTACCGAAGTGGCGGGGATCGCCACCATGGGCCAGACAGGGCGCGGCGAGGATGCGGAGATTACCACCTATCTGAACGCCACGCTCGACAGCAATTTGCAGGGCAATATCATTGACCTCTGCCCTGTGGGGGCGCTCACCTCCAAGCCCTATGCCTTTACGGCGCGGCCCTGGGAGCTTCGCAAAACCGAAACCATTGACGTGATGGATGCGCTCGGGAGCAACATTCGGGTGGACACCAAGGGGCGCGAAGTGAAGCGGATTGTGCCGCGCAACCATGATGACATCAATCAGGAATGGCTGTCGGACAAGGGGCGGTTCATCTGGGACGGGCTGGCGCGGCAACGGCTGGATGTGCCTTATGTGCGGGTGAACGGCAAGCTGCAAAAGGCAAGCTGGGACGAGGCGATGGCGGCGATTGTCGACGCGGTGGACGGCAAACGGGTGGCGGCGATTGCCGGTGATCTGGCCAGTTGCGAGGCCATGTATGCGCTAAAGGCGCTGATCGGCGGGGCGGGCGGCCATGTGGAATGCCGCGTGGACGGGGCCTATTTGCCGATTGGCGACCGCGCGGGCTATGTGGGCACGGCGACGATTGCCGACCTTGATAATGCGCAAATGATCCAGTTGATCGGCACCAACCCGCGCAACGAGGCACCGGTGCTGAATGCCCGCATTCGCGCCGCCTGGGCGCGGGGGGCACAGATTGGCCTGATCGGTGATGAGGCGGACCTGACCTATGAGTATACCCATATGGGCAACACGGTGGCGGACATTGAGAAGCTCTTGAATATTGAATATAAACAAGTGCTTGAGGTGCCCTCAATGATCATCGTCGGGCAGGGTGCTTTGCAGGGCAAAGACGGCGAGGCGGTGCTGGAAGCGGTGAAGCGCGTGGCGGAACTGACCGACAGCAAGCTGCTGGTGCTGCACACCGCAGCGGCACGCGTAGGCGGCATGGACCTTGGCTTTGCCACCGAGGGCGGCATGATCAACGCGCTCGATGGGGCCGAGGTGATTTACAACCTCGGGGCGGATGAGCTGGATATAGATGCGGGGCCGTTTGTGATCTATCAGGGCAGCCACGGCGACCGGGGCGCGCATCGGGCGGATGTGATCCTGCCCGCCGCTGCCTATACCGAGGAATCGGCGATATTTGTGAACACCGAGGGGCGGCCACAAATGGCACAACGGGCGGCGTTTCCGCCCGGCGCGGCGCGGGAAGGCTGGGCGATTATTCGGGCGCTGTCAAGCGAACTCGGGGCGGAGTTGCCGTTCAACAGCCTTGCCGAACTTCGGGCGGCTATGTTTGCCGCGCATCCACACCTTGCGGCGCTGGATAGCGTGCCGGAGAATGAGTGGAAAGCCGCCGAGGTCAAGCCTTTGGGCAACGGTGCACTAAAGTATGCAATTTCCGACTATTATCTGACAAATCCGATTGCGCGTGCCTCCGGAATTATGGCAGAAGTCAGCAAGAGCGCTTTGAGCGCGAAAATGGCGGCGGAGTAGGCCTATGGAATTCATGACAGACGTATTCGGCTTCTATTTCGGCACGTTTCTGGTGATCCTCGGGCAGTCGCTCTTGGTGATCGTCCTGATCCTCGTGGCGCTGGCCTTTCTGATGTATGCCGACCGTAAAATTTGGGCCGCTGTGCAAATGCGCAAGGGGCCGAATATTGTGGGGGTTTTCGGGCTGCTGCAAAGCTTTGCCGACTTTATCAAGTATATCGTGAAAGAGGTCGTGGTGCCTGCGGGAGCCGATAAGGGCGTGTTTTTCCTTGCGCCGATGATCACGTTCATCTTCGCCGTGGTCGCCTGGGTGGTGATTCCGTTCAACGATGGCTGGGTGGTGAGCGACCTCAATGTGGGCGTGCTTTATATCTTCGCCATTGGGTCGCTGGAGGTTTACGGGGTGATCATGGGCGGCTGGGCGAGTAACTCGAAATATCCGTTTCTTGGGGCGCTGCGCTCCACCGCGCAGATGATTTCCTATGAGGTGTCTATCGGGTTTATCATCGTTGGGGTGCTGCTGAGCACCGGAAGCCTCAACTTTACCGACATTGTGCGGGCGCAGTCTGGCTACGGCGCTTTAAGCTGGTATTGGCTGCCGCACCTGCCGATGGTGGCGCTGTTTTTCATCTCGGCATTGGCCGAAACCAACCGCCCGCCGTTTGACCTGCCCGAGGCCGAGGCCGAGCTGGTGGCGGGCTATCAGGTGGAATATTCCGCCACACCGTTCTTGCTGTTCATGATCGGCGAGCTGATGGCGGTAGTCTTGATGACGGCGCTGATTTCCATTCTGTTCTTTGGCGGCTGGCTGTCGCCGGTGAGCTGGCTGCCTGATGGCATCCACTGGCTGATCCTGAAGATGCTGTTCTGGTTCTTTATGTTTGCCATGGCCAAGGCCTTGGTGCCGCGCTACCGCTATGACCAGCTTATGCGGCTGGGGTGGAAGGTGTTCCTGCCACTGTCGCTCGGCTGGGTGGTGTTTGTGGCGGCGGCTGCGCAATTTGAATGGTTCGGCGGGTTTTATGCCCGCTGGGCGGTAGGGGGCTGATATGGCTGTGACGGTTAAAGACGTTGTCAAACGGTTCTTGCTGGCGGATTTTGTCGGCGCTTTTGGCACGGGGATGAAGTATTTCATGCGCCCGAAGGCGACGATCAACTACCCGCATGAAAAGGGGCCGCTTTCCCCGCGCTTTCGCGGCGAGCACGCTTTGCGCCGCTACCCCAACGGCGAGGAGCGCTGCATTGCCTGCAAGCTGTGCGAGGCGATCTGCCCCGCGCAGGCCATTACCATTGACGCCGAACCCCGCGAGGATGGCTCGCGCCGCACCACGCGCTATGACATTGACATGACCAAGTGCATCTATTGCGGCTATTGCCAGGAGGCCTGCCCGGTGGATGCGATTGTTGAAGGCCCGAATTTTGAGTATGCGACCGAAACCCGCGAGGAGCTTTTTTACGACAAGGAAAAGCTTTTGGACAACGGCGCGCGCTGGGAGGCGGAGATCGCCATGAATATCCAGCTTGATGCGCCCTATCGGTGAGCGATTGAAAGGACTGAACCCATGGTCATAGCGACCCTTGCTTTTTATCTGTTTTCCGCCGTAGCGGTGGCCTCGGCCCTGATGGTGGTGCTGGCGCGCAACCCTGTGCACTCGGTCCTGTGGCTGATCCTGACGTTTTTCAGCGCGGCGGGTTTGTTTGTGCTGCTCGGGGCGGAGTTTGTGGCGATGCTTTTGGTGATCGTCTATGTGGGCGCGGTCATGGTGCTGTTCCTGTTTGTGGTTATGATGATGGACGTGGACTTTGCCGAGCTGAAATCGGGCATGAGCAAATATGTGCGCATCGGCAGCCTGATCGGGCTGGTGATCCTGATGGAACTGCTGCTGGCCACGGGCTATTGGACGGGCTGGGTGAGCGCCGACATGGCACCGGATATGCGCGCGGCGGTGACGCCTGCACTTGATGAGGTGCAAAACACCGTGGCGATTGGCAGCCTTGTTTATACGCAATACGTTTACCTGTTTCAGGCGGCGGGGCTGATCCTGCTGGTGGCGATGATCGGCGCGATTGTGCTGACCATGCGGCACAGAAAAGACGTGAAGCGGCAAAGCATTGTCGGCCAGATTTACCGCGATGCGGATAAGGCCGTTGAAATGATTGATGTAAAACCGGGGCAGGGGCTTTGAAGCTAACACTCGCTATATCTGCTTTTGTGCTTCTTGGGGCATGTAATCCGATGGTTTATGATCGGCCAATGTTGGCTTGCGGGCATGAAAGAAATACTGGGTTTGGTGGCAGTAGAGAGGCACCGGCAGTGAAGGAGAAAAATGGGTTTGTGGGATTGATGTCGTCTTGGGCCAACGATACAGGGCAAGGCGGAGAAACATATGAACTCCTGCAATGCCAATCCGGTGTATCCGTTAGAATCATGACTCATTTGGGAGTTTTCTTCGATCAAGAAATACGCCCAGGATACAACACTGAGCAAACAGTGGCAGAGTTTGTAGATAGCCAAAGATCAACGTGGGATTTGTCCGAGTTAAGAAGCATTGCAAATATTGGTGATGATGCCGAAAGTGAAAATTTTGACGTGGATTATCGAAGGAAGTATTCGGATGCCGAGCGTGCGACATGCGCGTGCCGCCGCTTTTATCCACGGATAGAGAGAAGCTGGCCTGATAAAACGGAATCGCAACTAGAAGCCGAGCGTCAAATGATGGACGCAGTTGATGAATTTATCGCGGGACTTATCGGGGATGAATAGCTACTTGCAAAATTTCCGGAGCTTCCGCATTGAGACAGAATATGACGTCGCCGACGGGTTCGGCGCTAAAGGAGCCATGCTATGACCATAGGCATTGAACATTACCTCACCGTGGCAGCGATGCTGTTTGTTGTGGGCATTTTTGGTATTTTTCTGAACCGGAAAAACATCATTGTTATTCTGATGTCGATCGAGCTGATGCTGCTGGCGGTCAACATCAACATGGTGGCGTTTTCCAGCTTTATGGGGGACCTCGCGGGGCAGGTGTTTACGCTGTTTATCCTCACCGTGGCGGCGGCGGAGGCGGCGATCGGGCTGGCGATTTTGGTGGTGTTCTACCGCAACCGTGGCTCGATAGACGTGCAAGACGTTAACGTGATGAAGGGGTAGAGAGATGCCAACAATAATCCTGTTTGCCCCCCTGATTGGCGCGCTGATTGCCGGCTTTGGCTGGCGGATGATCGGTGAGAAGGGCGCGCAATATGTCACCACCGGCCTGCTGATCCTGATTGCCGTGCTTTCATGGATGGTGTTTTTCCAGAGCTTTGAAGAGGCCGAGAGCATCACCATTCTGCGCTGGGTGGAGAGCGGCTCTTTGAGCGTGGACTGGGCCATTCGGATGGACCGCCTGACGCAGATAATGCTGGTGGTGGTGACCACGGTTTCGGCGCTGGTGCATGTTTACTCGCTGGGCTACATGGCGGATGACCCGCAATGGGGCGAGGGCGAGAGCTACAAGCCGCGCTTCTTTGCCTA
>JALWPC010000374.1 GCA_026995265.1 Paracoccaceae bacterium | reverse complement strand
GCGGTAACTACAGCGTAGAGGTACCAGATGATCTTGCAGAGGGTAGCTACAGTGTAGAAGCGAGCATAAGTGATGCAGCGGGTAATACAGCTACCGCGAGTGATACCGGAAGCGTCGATACCACCGCTCCAAGCGCTCCAACGGTAACTATTAGCGAAGATAGCGATAACGACGGTTACATCAACGCTAACGAGCTAAACGGTCAAGTCGATGTCACTATCACCATCCCAAGCGATGCGAGTGTGGGTGATACCCTTACTATCACCAACCCTGATAACACCACCACGAGTGTTACTATCACCCAAGATATGATTGACAATGGCTACACCACCACATACGACGCACCATCTGAGGGTGAGAGCATCACCGTAAGCGCGACTATTACAGACGCAAGCGGTAACGAGTCTGCTTCTAGCAGCGACACTGCAACAATCGATACCACCGCTCCAAGCGTTACTATCGATGCTATCGCACCAACTTCCGACACCACACCACCACTTAGCGGAACAGTCGATGATCCAAACGCTACAGTCGTAGTTACTATCGATGGTGTCGAGTACCCAGCTACCAATAACGGGGATGGTACATGGAGTATCCCAGACAACACGATCGCACCACTTAGCGAAGGGGATCACACCATCACCGTAACAGCGACCGATCCAGCCGGTAACGAAGCAAGCGACACCACCACCGCAAGCATCGATACCACCGCACCGACACTCACCGTCGATGCACCGGACAACACCAACGACACCACACCAACGATCACCGGTACCACCGACGCGCCTGCTGGTAGCACCGTTAATCTCACCGTTACCGACGCTGCGGGTACTACCCAAACCCTCACCGCTACAGTCGATAGCAGCGGTAACTACAGCGTAGAGGTACCAGATGATCTTGCAGAGGGTAGCTACAGTGTAGAAGCGAGCATAAGTGATGCAGCGGGTAATACAGCTACCGCGAGTGATACCGGAAGCGTCGATACCACCGCACCGACCGCTCCAACGGTAACTATTAGTGAAGATAGCGATAACGACGGTTACATCAACGCTAACGAGCTAAACGGTCAAGTCGATGTCACTATCACCATCCCAAGCGATGCGAGTGTGGGTGATACCCTTACTATCA
>JALWPC010000373.1 GCA_026995265.1 Paracoccaceae bacterium | reverse complement strand
TATGCAACAACGCCAGGTTATTCGAGTGCGGTTTTCGCGTCTATTGATCAGCCTTCGCCGCCGGGTGGCTCTGCTCGTAAACCTCCATCAACCGCGTTTGATCAAGGCTGGTATAAACCTGCGTGGTGGAAAGCGAGGCATGGCCCAGAAGCGCCTGGATGGTGCGCAAATCGCCCCCCGCTTCCAGCAAATGGGTAGCAAACGAGTGCCGCAGGGCGTGGGGTGTGGCCGTGGCGGGCAGGCCAAGTTGGCGCCGCAGCGCCTCCATCTGCTTTTGCACCATGCGCGCCCCGAGCCGCTTGCCCCGCAGCCCGACAAACAGCGGGCCGCCCGTCAGATCATAGGGGCAGGCCTTCAGATAGGCCTCCACCGCGTCGCGCGCCACGGGGAGCACCGGCAGCAGCCGTTCCTTGCCGCCCTTGCCGATGATCCGCAGCACCTCGGGCAGCGGTGCCTGCGCCCGCTCCAGCCTCAGCGCCTCGGAAACCCGCATCCCGCAGCCATAGAGCAGCAGCAGCACCGCCGTATCCCGCGCCGCCACCCAGGCCTCTTTATGCTCCACCCGTGCGAGCATCTCGCGGGCCTCCCCCGCTGCTACCGGGCGCGGCAGGCGCGGCTTCACCTTGGGCCCGCGCATGGTGGCCACCGCGGGGTTATCCACCCCCTCGGCCTCGTGCAGCCAACCATAAAACCCCTTCACGGCCGAGAGCGCCCGCGCCAGGCTCCGGCTTGAAAGTCCCCGCCCGCGCTCATGGGCCATCCAGGCGCGCATATCGGTCACGTTCAGCCCCGCCAGCGTGCGCAGGCCGACATCCCCGCCTTTATAGCCGGTTAAAAACCCCAGAAAGCCGGAGACATCCCGCCGGTAGGCCGCGATCGTCTTGCCGCTTTTTCCCGCCACCTGCGCGGCGTCCAGCCAGCGCTGCATAAGGCTCACCGCTTGCGGTGAGCCGATCATGCCACCCAGCGGCGCAATATGCGCTCAAAGGCCTCGGCAAAGAAGGTCAGCAGGTCCACCCCCTGCTCCGGCCCGAAACGCTCTTCGTTTTCCGAGCCAAAGGCCAGCAGGGCGGGCAGGTGCTTTTGCCCGAGGTCGAGCCGCAGCAGCGCCTCCGATTTCACCCGCCCGGCCGAGGCAGTAAACACCCGCGCCTTGTTCGGCCCCGCCGCCCGCAGGGTGACCTTGCGAATGGCCACATCGCGGCCGTTGGTGATGATCTCGCGAATGGCCCCGGGCTCCAGCGGGGTGATCACCGCATGGGGCAGCTCGTTGCTTTCGCCCTGCCGCTCGATGCACAGCCGCACCGTATCCACCGCCAGAATGCTGGCCACCTCGCTTTGCAGCACGTCCAGAAAGCTCTGGAAGTCGCGCGGCTCCAGCACCGCCAGCACCGCCCGCTGCACCTGGTTGGTGCCCGCCATATTGTCATAAGCCGCCGCGATTACGCTGGCGTGGGTGTCCTCCAGCCGTGCCAGCCGCCCCTCGAGGCGCTCCAGAAACACGTTGCGCAGATCCACCACGCGCTCGCCGTTCGCCTCGTCCTGGGCGTGCAGCAACGCGCGCATCACGGCGCTGTCTTCCAGCACCACCGAGGGGTCTGCCAGTATTTCCGCCTTCAGCTTGTCCACCGCGTCCATCCCGGCCCCCTAGAGTATCTGCTGGCCGGTTTTGGCCCAGTCAGCCAGAAACGCCGCCAGACCCTTGTCGGTCAGCGGATGGTCGGCCAGTTTCTTCAGCACTTTGGGCGGGGCGGTGCAGATGTCCGCCCCGATCAGCGCCGACTCCGTCACGTGGTTGACTGATCGCACCGAGGCCACAAGGATCTCGGTTTCAAAGGCGTAATTGTCATAAATCGTGCGAATATCGCTGATCAGCTCCATGCCATCGAGGTTGATGTCATCCATCCGCCCGACGAAGGGTGAAATGAACGTCGCCCCCGCCTTGGCGGCCAGCAACGCCTGATTGGCCGAGAAACACAGCGTCACGTTTACCATCGTGCCTTCATCCGTGAGCGTCTTGCAGGTCTTCAGCCCCGCCCATGTCAGCGGCACCTTCACCGCGATATTCTCGGCGATTTCCGCCAGCTTGCGGCCCTCTTTGATCATCTCCTCGGCCTCGGTCGCCACCACTTCGGCGCTCACAGGGCCTTTCACCAGCGCGCAAATCTCTTTGGTGACCTCCAGAATATCCCGCCCCGATTTCAAAATCAGCGAAGGGTTGGTCGTCACCCCGTCCACCATGCCCGTTTCGTTCAGTTCGGCAATCGCCTCAATATCCGCCGTGTCTACAAAAAATTTCATGCTCTTGTTCCGTTTTACCCGCGCTCATTGTGAGCGGTTTCGCTATACCTTAATGCAAGGATTCGCGAGAGGAAAGCCAACATGTCGCAGCGGCGCGATTTTATTGAGGGGGAGGCGGTGGGGGTGCTGACCACCGAGCCGGTCAGCCGCCTGCTGGACTATCTCGCACCCGCAGGCGGGGTGAATATCGGCGACCTCGTAAAGGTGCCGCTTGGCCCGCGCCGGGTGCTTGGCGTTGTGTGGGGCAAAGGCACGGGGTTTGACCGCAGCAAACTGCGCCCCATTGCCGCCGTCTCCGACGCCCCGCCGATGACGCACGACATGCTCGAATTCCTCACCAAGGTTGCGGATTACAACGTTGCGCCGCTAAGCCAAGTCCTCAAGCTCGCCACCCGCGCGCCCGGCCTCCTGGACCCGCCCGCCAAGCGAAAGCTGATTTCGCTGACGGCCCGCCCTCCGGCCCGCATGACCCCGGCGCGCCAGAAGGTCATCGACTTCCTCAAATCCCAGGGCAACCGCCCCTTTGCCCCCGTTGAACTGGCGCAATTCGCGGGCGTGTCGGCTGGCGTGGTCACGGGCCTGATCAAGCAAGGCGCGCTCCTGGTCGAGGACGCCCCGCGCGACCCGCCCTACCCGCGCCTCGACCCGCGGCTTAAGGGCAAAGACCTTTCGGAGCAGCAGGCCGAGGCGGCGCTGGCCCTGCGCGAAGCGGTGAAATCCCGCGCCTATAACACCACCCTCTTAAAGGGTGTCACCGGCTCCGGCAAAACCGAGGTTTACCTTGAGGCGGTGGCCGAAGTGCTGAAGCAGGGCCGCCAAGGCCTCGTGCTGCTGCCCGAAATCGCCCTGACGGTGGATTTCCTGGAGCGGCTGGAGGCCCGCTTCGGTGCCCGCCCCGCCGAATGGCATTCCGGCGCCACCATGTCCGAGCGCCGCCGCTGCTGGCGCGCCGTGGCTTCGGGCGAGGCGCAACTGGTTGTCGGGGCGCGCTCGGCGCTGTTTCTGCCCTTCCAGGACCTCGGGTTGATCGTGGTCGATGAAGAGCACGACGGCTCCTATAAGCAGGAAGAAGGGGTGTGCTACCACGCCCGCGACATGGCGGTGCTGCGCGCCTCCATCACCGGGGCCAGCGTGGTGCTGGCCACCGCCACCCCGAGCCTTGAGACATGGGCCAATGCCGATGCGGGCAAATATACCCGCCTTGATTTACCCGAGCGCTTCGGCACCGCCAAGCTGCCGGAAATGTCGGCCATAGACATGCGCGCCGAACCAATGCAGCCCAACCAGTGGATTTCCCCCACCCTGCGCGAGGAAATCCGCAAGGCCTATGCCGAGGGCAGCCAGTCGCTGCTGTTCCTCAACCGCCGGGGCTTTGCACCGCTGACCTTGTGCCGCGCCTGTGGCGAGCAAGTCGGGTGTGACTCGTGTGACGCCCGCATGGTCGAGCACAGGTTCCAGAACCGCCTAATCTGCCACCAATGCGGCGCGTGGAAGCCCATCCCCGAGACCTGCCCGAGCTGCGAGGTGACCGGCAAAATGGCGGCGCTCGGCCCCGGGGTGGAGCGGATAGCCGAAGAGGTGGCCGAGGTCTTCCCCGAAGCCCGCGTGGAAATTCTGTCGTCTGATCTTTCGGACTCCGCCCGAGGCCTGAAAGCGCGCATCGAGGCGATTGCCGCTGGTGAGGCCGACATCATCATCGGCACCCAGATGGTCGCCAAAGGCCACAACTTCCCGCACCTCACCTTGGTGGGGGCGATCGACGCCGACCTTGGCCTGCAAGGGGCCGACCTGCGCGCCGCCGAAAAAAGCTTCCAGCTCATCCGGCAGGTGGCCGGCCGCGCGGGCCGCGCCGAAAAGCCGGGGCGGGCACTCTTGCAAAGCTACCAGCCCGCCCACCCCGTGATCGAGGCCATTCTCTCGGGCGACGAGGAAGCCTTCTGGCAGGCCGAAGCCAAGGCGCGGATGGACGCCCACATGCCCCCCTATGGCCGCCTCGCCGCCGTGATCGTCTCCAGCCCCAGGCAAGAGCACGCCTTCGAGGTCGCCACCCATCTGGCCCGCAACGCCCGGCCCCTGCTGGCCATCGGCGCGCAAGTCCTCGGCCCCGCCGCCGCCCCCATCGCCAAGATCCGCGACCGCTACCGCGTCCGCCTGCTGATCAAAGCCAGCAAAGCCGCGCCCCTGCAAAAAGCCCTGCGCCAATGGGTGAAGCCGGTGAACAAGCCCACAAACCTGCGGATCGCGCTGGACATCGACCCGCAGACCTTCTTCTAACCGCCGCCTTTCCGGGGCTAAAGCCCCGGACCCACGCCTCGCCTTCGGCTCGGCGGGCGGCGCGTCTACCATTGCGCTGCGTTGTGCGCCTTCGCCCGCGCCGCGCGGCAACCATAGCGCATGTGGCAAACGCGGCGCGGGTGCAAGCCTCGCCACACCCCCTATGGTTGACGCGCCGCATGGGCCGACGAGGTGGCCCGTTACTTTGCGCAATTTTGCCTACAAATTGCTGGTCCAGGGTCGCCGAGGAGGCCCACGCTCGGGACTGCCCGACAGCTCCGGGCCTGCTTTGACTTCGG
>JALWPC010000372.1 GCA_026995265.1 Paracoccaceae bacterium | reverse complement strand
GTCGCCACCCGTGTGGCGCGGGCCTCCGAGCGTATGTCTGAAACCAAATCACTGGTGACGGGGCGCATAGTTGACGCCTATGCCAATATTGAAACGGTCAAGCTCTTTGCCCATGGGAAACGCGAGGAGCAATACGCGCTTTCGGCGATGAAACGCCAGCGCCTGCGCTTCCAACGCTTCCTGCGGCTGATGACCCGCCTCACCTTCAGCCTCGCCACCCTGAACGGCTTCTTGATGCTCGGCGTCATCGGCCCCGCCATCTGGCTGTGGACCCTTGGCATCGTTTCCGTGGGCGACGTGGCCGCCGCTGCCGCCCTGACCATCCGCCTGAACGGCATGACAGGCTGGATCATGTGGGTCACCGTCAGGTTGTTTGAGCACGCGGGGGTGATGCGCGAAGGCCTGCAAAGCATCTCGGTGCCCCATTCGGTTACCGACGCCCCGAACGCCCCCGATCTGGTGCTGACCAGGGGCGAGATTCGCTTTGAGGGGTTAACCCACCATTACGGCAAAGGCGCGGGCGGGCTCGATAACGTCAGCCTCACCATTGGTGCGGGCGAAAAGGTCGGGCTGGTGGGGCGCTCCGGCTCGGGCAAGTCCAGCCTCGTGAACCTGTTGCTGCGGTTTCGGGATGCCGAGGGCGGGCGCATTTTGATTGACGGGCAATCGGTGAAGGCGGTCACGCAAGACAGCCTGCGCCGCCAGATCGGCATGGTCACGCAGGATAGCAGCCTGCTGCACCGCTCGGTGCGCGCCAACATTCTGTATGGCCGCCCAGAAGCCAGTGAGGCCGAGATGATCCTCGCCGCCAAGCGGGCCGAAGCCCATGATTTCATTCAGGATTTGCAGGACCCGCACGGCAACCGTGGCTATGAAGCCCAAGTGGGCGAGCGCGGGGTGAAGCTTTCCGGTGGCCAGCGGCAGCGCATTGCCATAGCGCGGGTGATTCTGAAAGATGCCCCGATTCTGGTGCTCGACGAGGCGACGAGCGCGCTGGATTCCGAGGTCGAAGCCGCTATTCAGGAGACGCTTTATGGCGTGATGCAGGGCAAAACCGTGATTGCGATTGCGCATCGGCTGAGCACCATTGCGCAGATGGACCGGATCGTGGTGCTGGATGCGGGGCGGGTGGCAGAACAGGGGACGCACCGCGCGTTGCTGGCCAAAAACGGGCTTTACGCGGGGTTTTGGAACCGGCAATCGGGCGGGTTTATTGGCACGGAGAATTGAGTGGTGAGTGCAAGCACCCACCCTACGTTTCGGCCTCTTTGGCCATGAGTTCCTCGATGAAATAGCCCAAAAGCTGGGTCCGGCTTTCCAGCCCCGCCTTTTTGTATACCGCATTTAGCTGGGCCTTGACCGTGCCGTCAGAGGTGCCGCGAAGCTTGGCAATTTCACCGTTGGACATGCCCTTGATGGCAAAATACGCCACATCGGTTTCCGAGGGTGAAAGCCCCCATTGCGCAAAATGTTCTTTCAAGAGCGTGTGAAACTCGCCCGACGCCACCCGCAACTGGCCTTCAACCCTGGTGTTGCGTGCCAGCAGATTACGCACCAGCATCAGCCCCAGAATGAAGCCGACAACGAGGCCGGCAACCGCTGTAATCTCGATGGCTTCGTGCACTGTCCACGAAATGTAAATCAGCCCTTTACCAAAAGAATCCACATAGATTTCACCGGCAAAAAGGACAAGGCTAAACACCTGCAGCGCAAGGGCTGCCCGTATCAACCATAGTTTTATCGGCTTTTGCATTGTGTTTCCTTAAGCATGTTTCCGTTGCGCCATTCGGTCTGTCGGCCAATCCGGAATGTGTTTGTATTAGTCGTCATTTGTATCGTCGAGTTCAAGCGGGGAAATGTCATCCCTTAAAAAGGTTCCGGCACCCGGGGCTATAACAATTTCGCGTTCATATATATCCGAGTGTGCTTCAATTTTATACCGCCCCAACAGCGTGGATTCTACACTCAAAACTTCGTACCCCTCGGCTGCGAGCTGTGCCTCCAGTTTTTGCAATACGGGGTCGGCCATACTCGGTTCCTCAATGAAGAATTCGAATAGGAACACGCCGAATGCGATAAAAGCTACAGTCAAAATTATTATAGAAATTGGCTTCATTGCATTTCCTGTTTGGGCCGCTTACGATGTAACATTACTGTGAACACATGAAATTGAAAAGGTGCTCTTGGGCCTATTTTTGCCTGATAAACTAAAGTTTATGGCTGCAAATCTAGGGTTTGCGACGCGATTTTCCTTTGAATTTCCGGTGTTTTATATTTGCGCGCGCCTTGCCTTTCGGGACAGCTCTCTTTTTATGGCCTTTCCTTCCGGAAGCCAGAGCTTTGCCGTCGATTTCAAGAAGTTCAAACAGCAACCCGCCGGTGAGCGGGTCCGCTTCCTCCAGCCGGACCCGGGCGCGCAGCCCGGCCCGCAACACGCGGCGTGAGTGCTCGCCTGTCAGGGTGCGGCTGTCTTCGTCAAACACAAAATATTCATGCCCGAGGCGGGAAACGGGGATAAGCCCGTCGGCCCCGGTGTCATCCAGCTTCACGAAGATGCCGAACCGCGCCACGCCGGAGACCACACCGCTAAAGCTGCTGCCCACCTCGCTGGCGAGAAAAGCCGTCAGATAACGGTCGGTCGTGTCGCGCTCGGCCAGCATGGACCGGCGCTCGGTCTGGCTGATGTGCTCGGCGGTGGTCTCGAGGTTTTCGGCCTCTTCAGGGGTCAGCCCGTCCTCCCCCCAGCCATGGGCTGCAATCAGAGCGCGATGCACGATCAGGTCGGCATAGCGCCGGATGGGCGAGGTGAAATGGGCATAGCGCTGCAAGTGCAGGCCGAAATGCCCGAAGTTTTGCGGGCTGTAATAGGCCTGCGTCATCGAGCGCAGCACGATCATGTTGATCAGCTCGGCAAACTCGCCCCCTGCCGCCTGGTCGAGCAGGCGGTTGAGCTGCGCCGTGGTCAGCCTTTGCCCCTTGGCCAGCACCATCCCCACCGATTGCACCGTCTCGTGCAGGGCCTCCATCTTGTCGGGGCTAGGCTCTTCGTGCACGCGGTAAATGAACTCCGCCCTGGCCGCTTCCAGCGTTTCCGCCGCGCAGACATTGGCCAGAATCATGAATTCTTCCACCAGCTTGTGGGCCTCCAGCCGCTCCTTGAACGCCACCGATGTGACCGCGCCGTCCTCGGAAAGCACGATCTGCCGCTCCGGCAGGTCCAGATGCAGCGGCTGGCGCTTGTCCCGCGCGATTTTGGCAGCCTCGTAGGCGGCCCAGAGCGGCTTGAGGGCGTTTTCAAGGAGAGGTTCGGTCACCGCATCCGGCGCGCCATCAATCGCCTGTTGTGCCTGAACATAGCTCAGCGCGGCGGGGGATTTCATCAGCCCACGGGTGAAGCGATGCGAAACCTTCCTTCCCTCTTTATCCAGCACCATGCGCAGGGCAATGCAGGGGCGATCAACCCCACCGTGTAAGGAGCACAGGTCCCCCGAGAGCGCTTCAGGCAGCATCGGCACCACGCGATCAGGGAAATAGGTGGAGTTGCCCCGTTTGCGCGCCTCCCGGTCCAGCTCTGATCTGGGGCGCACATAATGGGCCACATCGGCAATGGCGACCCAGACAATATGCCCGTCACCCTCCGGGTCCGGCATGGCGCAAATGGCGTCGTCGCGGTCGCGCGCGTCGGGGGGGTCGATGGTGAACAGCGGCAGGTGGCGCAGGTCCTCGCGGGTGCCAAGCGCCACAGGCTCCGCCGCCGCCGCCTCGGCCTCCACCTGTTCGGGGAAGTGGTCGGGAATGCCATGCTCATGAATGGCAATCAGCGAAATCGCCTTGGGGGCCGAGGGATCGCCAATGCGCGCCACCACCCGCGCCCGCCCGAGGCCGCGCCTGCGCCCGCCGATGTTTTCAGCCTCCACCAACTCGCCATCCCGCGCCCCGTTTCGGCCTTCGGGGGGCACCTGCCATTCGCGGTCCGAGCGCTTATCGACCGACACAATCCGCCCGCCGAAATCCTGCGCACGGTAAATGCCCACAATCTTCTCCGCCCCGCGCCCGATGCGCCGGATCAGCCGCGCCTCGCCCGCCCTGGCCTCAATCCGGCACAATATCCGGTCGCCCGGGGCCAGCGCCGGGTCGCCCTTTTTGGCCACAAACAGCAGTCGGGGCGCTGGCCCCTCGCCCTTCCAGTTCAGCGGCTCGGCAAACAGGTCACCATCGCCATCCTGCGCCACAACGTGCAGCAGTTCCACCGGCGCAAGGGTGTTTTTATCCCGAAAACGCTTGCGGTCCTTACTGATAAGGCCTTCAGCGGCCAACTCGCGCAGCACCCGCTTCAATTCAATACGCGCCTGCCCCTTAATGCCAAAGGCCCGCGCAATCTCGCGCTTGCCGGTGTGCGCGGGGTTATCCTTGATCCATTCCAGAATGGCGGCTTTGCTGGGAAAATGCTTCATGGGCCTCCTTAACGCGGAATATCGAGCCAAGCAACCCGCGCGCCCTTCGACTTCATTCTTCCATAAATACTCAAACCCGGCCTTGCCCCCGCCACCACGTGTGCCTGAGCGCAAAACCGCGCCACAAGCGCCCCAATGCCCGCCGCGAGGGGGTGCTTGCCATCCCCGAGCAAGGGCACCCTAGCCCAATGGGGGGATACGGGCGATAAAATGCCCCTTCACCCCTTGCGGCCACTCTTTATAGGGCACCTGGCCGGTGTCGCTCTCGCCATAGGCCGTGGCATAGTCCACAATAGCCTGCGCCGCCTCGGCATCGGGGCTGAATCTCCCCAGCACATAAGAGAGCTTCCCCTCGGCCTGGAGCGCCACATTGCAATGATGGTCACAGCCCATCAGGCAGGATTGCCGCCGCACGGTCATGC
>JALWPC010000371.1 GCA_026995265.1 Paracoccaceae bacterium | reverse complement strand
AGTAAAGCCAGTTCAGGTAAACGCTGAATACTTTCATCTGCGTGAACGAATTGTCGATGAGCGCCTATCATCTGTTTTGCGGCGAGAGGAATTTGCTCGACCGGCCAACGATCGGTGTAAATAGATTTCACTGCAACGGCACTCAACTTGATTGGCGTAGCCAGTAACCAAGGCGTTTTAAATTTGGGATCGTAGATGGCATAAACATCAAAGGTTTGGTTCTCCTTGTCCGGTACGACCTTGTTCAATATCAATTCACGCCAAATCTCTGCCCGGATCTCACGCCCATCTTCTTGCCAAGTCACTACTTCGTCAGGGATTGTGGCGGCAAGCATCTTTCCGTTATGGATGCGGGGCAAAGGGCGTAGTAAATCGCCATACTTTCGCCTGCGCCCACGCCCTGAGTATGCGGGCAAATAATTTCGTCGTGCAGTGAAGTTTTTTGCCAGACGCACAACATAGCGATGAATCCCGATTTCTTGCAAGAGTTTTATCTTTACACCGGCATCCAGTACCGCGATTTCGTCTTCTGCCAGCGTTTTCTTGACGCTTCTGAGCATTTCATGCCACAAACGCTCTTCTCTTGGGTCTTGCGGATGTACTCGCTCAAAACTGCGAGGCAAGGCGACCCGCTGTCCATTCACGTCGCCCACTTGTCCCGTAATCCCAAATATCACCGCAGGCAAAGCTCGATTGGCTGCCGGGTGATAGTGTTTGCTCGGACATGTTTTCAATGTGGGTCGCCAAAATGCTGTCACATCCACACTGACGGGCGTATAACCTTCATAACGATGAACATGCCACTCCGGGAAACCTTCCACTTGTTTTTGCCAGAGCTGAAGCAACAGCGCGATTTGCCAGACACCTTTCCTGAAAGCAACCCAGGCACGCCGAGCTTCTGCATCCGATAACCCTGTTGATTTCAGTGCCGGAAAAATTGCGCCACGATTTGGCAGCAAGGCTCCGCTGATTAACATCCACATAAATTGTAAAAGAGCAAGATTGGTGCCAATTGGCAAGTTTTCTAACAGCGCAACGAGTGTGCTTATGATATGATTGATCATGGTAATGGGTTCCTGTGAAATCCGTTTTTGATGAAACAAGATTATCACGTTTTGAACCCATTACCGC
>JALWPC010000370.1 GCA_026995265.1 Paracoccaceae bacterium | reverse complement strand
GGGTTGAAGGCCTCGATGCACTCGGGGTTCTTGTCCTTCGCGTCGGTATAGGGAAACAGCGCGATGCAGGGAATGCCCAGCGCCGCCGCCTCATTGGCCGCCTTCACGGCTTCATCCACCGACAGCCGGTTCACTCCGGGCATGGAGGCCACCGGCTCCACCACGCCCTCGCCCTCGCGCACAAATATCGGCCAGATCAGATCCTCCACGCTTAAGGACGCCTCCGCCACCATGTCGCGCAGCCAGCCGGTGCGGCGCAGGCGGCGGGAGCGGTTGAGCGGGAAGGGGGCAAGGGGGCTGTGCATGGGGGTGTCCTCAGAAATGGCGTTTCCCCTGCTTTGCCACAGGTTGCCGTGATTTCTCAAGCGAATTCACCGCAAAGAGCGGTTGCAATTCCCCGCCAATCCCCTAATTTAGCCCTCTCGATTGCGGAGTTCGAATGTCCGGTTTTAGCCTGATAGAAACCACCAGCTTTATGAATATCTGGTATTGGATCATTACCGTTGTGGCCTGGTCAATGACCGCCCACTGGACCCTCGGCGTGCCCTATGACACTATCCGGCTGGCGGATAAACGCGGCGGCGATTTTGCCGAGTATTGCGACCTGCAAGCCCACCTGAACGCCCGCAGGCTTATCTACTACTTTGACAAAGGCGGCCCCTACTTCATTGCTTTTGTAGGTTTTTTGCTGGCGTTGATTGGCGGTTGGGGCTTTTTTCAAGGGCAGGAACTGGCGCTCGCCATGTTTGTGCTGGTTGCGCCTTTAATGCTGACATCGGTGTTTTCCGTGCGGCTGGCCTACCGGATCAAGAACGAAGTGCTGGCCGGCGAGGAGCTGAGAAAAGCGCTTCGCCGTCGGCGAATTTGGAACCAGACCATCGGCATGGTCGCCATTGTTTCTGCCGCCGCCGCTACCGTTTACCAGTTTGTGGTGGCCAACAATTACTTTTTGCATAGCCCCCACGCCTCCCCGTTCTACCCATGAACCAGCCGCTCAATAATGGCCTCACCAGAGTTGGCGGGGTGCCGGAGGGCTATGACGCCCGCATTCTGGCCGGGACCGTGGCGCGCGCCCAAGGCCCCGTGCTCTGCATCCTGCGCGATGATCGCCAGCTCGCCGCCATGCGCGACTCCC
>JALWPC010000369.1 GCA_026995265.1 Paracoccaceae bacterium | reverse complement strand
AGGCTTTGCGCATTATGCTAGGCAAATCTTCGGGTGAGGGGGCGGGCTGGAAGCGCCCTGTTTGCGGGTTGGCTGCTCTGACTTTGGCTATGTAAAGCGTGAGTCGCAGATTGAAATGGGTGAACACATGGGTGATCTCCTGCGGGTGGCGCTGCCAGTTGGCGGCGAAGGGCGGGGCGAAATCTGGTTTTTCCTCCCCCCAATCGCTGCCCACCAGCCCGAGCATACCGCCGAGCAAACCCTTGGGCGGGCGTGTTTCGAGCAGCACGTGGCCATCTGCACGACGGGCGAAATAGACGATGCCATAGCGCGTGGGCCTGATCTTTTTGGGCAGGCGCTTGGGCAGGTCCGCCGCCACCCCCGCCTTAAGCCCCGCGCAATGGGCTTGCAACGGGCAGGCCGTGCAGCGCGGAGTTTTCGGGATGCACACCGTTGCACCAAGGTCCATCAGCGCCTGCGCATGATCACCCGCGCGCTCGCGTGGCGTCAGGGCCGCGGCGTGCGCTTTCAGCACCGGCTTCACCGCTGGCAGGGCCGCGCGCTCGTCAAACAGCCGCGCCATCACCCGCTCGATATTGCCATCAACCACCACCGCAGGCGCGCCATAAGCAATGGCGGCAATCGCCGCTGCCGTATAGGGGCCGATGCCGGGCAGGGCCAGCAGCCCCGCCTCTGTGTCAGGAAAGCCGCTTTCCGCCACCACCCGTGCGCATTTCAGCAGGTTGCGGGCACGGGCGTAATAGCCAAGCCCCGCCCATGCCGCGAGCACGTCTTCATCCGCCGCCGCTGCCAGCGCCGCCACATCGGGCCAGCGGCTAGTGAAGGCCTCGAAATAGGGCTTTACCGCCGCCACGGTGGTTTGCTGAAGCATGATCTCGGAGAGCCACACATGGTAGGGGTCGGGTCGCTCGCCGTTATTTGGCGGCACCCGCCACGGCAAATCCCGCGCGCTCGTATCATACCACGCCAGCAGCTTTGCCTGAATCTCGGCGGTTTTGCGCATATTTCCCCCGTTTTCACAATCCTGTGGCTTGGCCTTGGCCGCCAAACCCACTAGGTTGGGGCCAGACCTAACCGGAGTTCCCATGCGAGGCAACCACAGCACAGCAAAACGGCGATATGGCCGTGGCTTCACCCA
>JALWPC010000368.1 GCA_026995265.1 Paracoccaceae bacterium | reverse complement strand
ATCGATAATAATATTACAGCAGTGAACAATAACATCGATAGTAACATCACAGCAGTCAATAATAATATCGATAGTAACATCACACAAGTCAATACAAATATTGATAACAATATCACAGCAGTAAACTCAAATATCGACAGTAATATTTCACAAGTCAATACAAATATCGACAGTAATATTACAGCAGTAAACGCAAATATCGACAGTAACATCACTCAAGTTAATACCAATATTGATAATAATATCAGTGCAGTCAACAATAACATCGACAGTAATATCACTCAAGTCAATACAAACATCGATAATAATATTTCAGCGGTGAACACCAATATTGATAATAATATTACAGCGGTGAACACCAATATTGATAATAATATTACAGCGGTGAACAATAACATCGATAGTAACATCACACAAGTCAATACAAATATTGATAACAATATCACAGCAGTAAACTCAAATATCGACAGTAATATTTCAGCAGTAAACGCAAATATCGACAGTAACATCACTCAAGTTAATACCAATATTGATAATAATATTACAGCGGTGAACAATAACATTGATAGTAACATTACAGCGGTGAATAACAATATTGATAACAATATCACGGCAGTGAATACAAATATTGATAATAATATCAGTGCAGTGAACAATAACATCGATAGTAACATCACAGCAGTCAATAATAATATCGATAGCAATATCACACAAGTGAATACAAATATTGATAATAATATTACAGCGGTGAACAATAACATCGATAGTAACATCACAGCAGTCAATAATAATATCGATAGTAACATCACACAAGTCAATACAAATATTGATAACAATATCACAGCAGTAAACTCAAATATCGACAGTAATATTTCACAAGTCAATACAAATATCGACAGTAATATTTCAGCAGTAAACGCAAATATCGACAGTAACATCACTCAAGTTAATACCAATATTGATAATAATATCAGTGCAGTCAACAATAACATCGACAGTAATATCACTCAAGTCAATACAAACATCGATAATAATATTTCAGCGGTGAACACCAATATTGATAATAATATTACAGCGGTGAATAACAATATTGATAACAATATCACGGCAGTGAATACAAATATTGATAATAATATTACAG
>JALWPC010000367.1 GCA_026995265.1 Paracoccaceae bacterium | reverse complement strand
AACCTTCAACAATCACTTTGCCCTTGCCCGCGCGCCCACCTTCTTGCGCATAATCCCATGCCTTTTGAATATCAGCATCGGTTTTTATCACCGATTGCCCTTTGCCTGATGAGCTCATAATCGGTTTAACCACGCATGGCATACCAATCTTTTGAATGGCATCTTCAAATTCAGTTTTTGTTTCAGCAAATTGATAAGGCGAGGTGGTTAAACCCAACGTTTCAGCCGCAAGGCGGCGAATGCCTTCACGATTCATGGTCAATTGTGTGGCTCGGGCAGTGGGAATCACTGTGAAACCCTCATCTTCCAAGGCTGCCAAGGTATCTGTGGCAATCGCCTCAACCTCAGGCACAATCAAATGCGGTTGCTCTTTTTCAATCAGGGCGCGCAAGGCATCGCCATCCAACATATCCACCACATGCCAGCGATGCGCTACCTGCATGGCTGGTGCATGGGCATAACTATCCACAGCAATGGTTTCCACGCCCAAGCGTTGCAATTCAATCACCACTTCTTTGCCCAATTCGCCTGAGCCGAGCAACATCACCCGCTTGGCTTTGGATGTGAGTGGTGTGCCAATATGTATATCTGTCATCTTTGCTCCATCACTGATTAAGCCTGAAGATAAGCGCTTAGCTTACCTGCGCCTTGCTTGATATCTGACCACTGCTGCACATCCCATTGTAACACTGCAACCGTGCAAGGCGCCATCCCATGCACAGATTCACTGCTCAAAGCATCTGCCAGTTCTGAAATGCCAGGATTGTGCGCCACTATCGCTAAAGTCTGCACATCATCATCGGCAGCCTTAATCTTCTTGAGCATCATGTCAGGCTCAGCAAGGTATAGGCTTTTATCCCATTGAATCGCATAATGCTCAAATAAACGTTGGGCAGTCATCTCGGCTCGAATCGCTGTACTGCTAAATACCCTATCAGGCACAAGCTGTTTTTCTTTTAAGCGCTTCGCCATATCATCTGCTTGCATCAATCCGCGCGAGGTAAGCGTGCGTTCCATATCATTTTGCCCAAAATCGCCCCAACCTGCTTCTGCATGGCGAATCAGCAACAGCGTTTTCATGATACAATGCCTGAATGTCGCAATAGCGCATCCACATTGGGTTTGCGTCCACGAAATGCCAC
>JALWPC010000366.1 GCA_026995265.1 Paracoccaceae bacterium | reverse complement strand
ATCATGTCCGTAAGTATCATTAATATTTTTAAAATGATCAATATCAATCATTATAATTGAAAATAATGTATCGTATTTTTTAAATTCATTTTGCAAATATTTTAAATAGCGTCTGTTATATAAACCTGTAAGATGATCTTTATTTACTATATTTTCAATATCTTTTTTTTCATTCTTTAAATGTTTAAATCTCTTTACTTGTCTTTTAACATTTTGAGAAAGTATTGTCAGCTCATCAGCATCCAACATGGAATTTTCATCTTTATTTACTAAGAGATTAAATTTTCCCAATTCATTTTTCAAAATAACAAATTTATCATTAAAGTCTTTATAAATGATATAGGAAATACCTAAAATAAAAATCGAAGAAAGCACAATAAATAAAATTGCAAAATAGATTATTTCAGTTACAATACTATGAATATTTTTAGTCGCCAATACAATCTTATTTTTAAAATATAGATGTATATCTTCAAACCTACTTTGCACTTGATTATAACTTTGAACTAAGGCTTTAGAATTTAATGATTTTTCATTTATATCAGTAGATACAATAGTATGTTTCGCTTCTTTCATTGATAATTGAAAATACTTTCTAAACATTTCTAGACTATCTGAATAATGACTATTATCAACAAGAAATTTCAAATTATCTTCAATCATATTTGCTTCATTACTATGAGGAAGCATATCTAATTCTGATGCCAAAACTGCAAACACAAAATTTTCTGAAATACTTTTTAATTTCATAATATTATTCGCTGATTTTTCAACCCCCGGTACAAGTGTGCCATCAAGATAATTAACTTTATTCTCTATTATACTAATCTTATAGATAAATACCGAAAGGAACAATACACCTGAAAGTATCGATACAAGAACAGGAATCAACAATTTATTTGTGATTTTTATTTTTTTCATTATCTAAAAACTTTTTATGTCTGTATGTATTGTCTTCCAATGTTTTGGCTTATGTAGTTTCTCAAAAAAACTCATATAGCATATTGTGTTGTTATATTTATTTAAATTGAGCATATCAATTTTATCAGGTGGAATCAATTTTCCCATAAATAGATTTCGTGTCCAATATGTCTTCATTTGTAATAATGTTTTGGATAAATAGATTTTTGAAAACTGCTCATA
>JALWPC010000365.1 GCA_026995265.1 Paracoccaceae bacterium | reverse complement strand
GGGCGGACTGGTAGCGGTTGACCTTCTTGCGGGCGCGGGTGGCTTTGTCTTCGTTGTGGTACTCGAACAGGTAGACCAATTCCTCGTCCCCACGCTTCAGGCGCAGCATCCCGTCGGGTTCCAGCAGAGCGGCTTTGCGGTCGGGGCTGTAGAGGGTGGCTTCGTACTTGGAAACCCAGACCGGCGTCCAGTCATGGGAGATGGCTTGGTCGGCGATGGTGAGAATGACCTCGTTCATGACGATGTCGTGCATGACCCGTTCCAGGGTGTATGCCAAGTAGCCGCTGGGGGGCTGGACGCCATGCCGTATGTGGACGATCTCGGCGCCGACCGGCCCGAGGGTGTAGAGCACCAGGCGACTTTCCTCGGGGTAGGGCAGACCGTAGGCGTCGAAGGCGTCCTGCATTTCTGGGGTAGTGAAGGGTAGGCGGTCCAGCAAACGTTGGCGCTGGTAACGCCGCAATGTGCGCTCTGAACTGGGCAGCCGATAGGCCGGGAGCACGCCAGCCACCATCAGCAAATCCAGCGTGTTGAGAGCGGACTGGCTGAGACCGGCTTGCAGCAGATTCTGGGCTTCTATGCGGGCCTGTTGTGGAGTGATAGCAACCGTTGTTGGCAATGCGTTCAGATTGTTGTGTGTTTGTGAGATGCGAGTCAGGTCAAGCATGGTGTATATCTCCAAAATAGCAAGATACGGGAAACAATGTGTGTGGGCGGGTATAAAAAGGGGGAGCCATACCTACCCCCGAAGGGGGTAGTCCGTTTTGGTGGGCGATTTGGGTCATACGGGTCACGGGTGGGACGCTGACGGGTCACTGGCGGGTCACTGGCGGGACAAATTGGGTTTTTCGTTCTGCAACCAAAGGACACTGGTGGGACGCGAGCGGGACACCGACGGGACACAGATGGGACACTGGTGGGCAATCTATCCATCTACCACTCTCCCTCTGCTTTCGAGACGCCTTTCGGACGCCCGGACTGGTGTCCGGACTGATATTCCCGCCAGAAATGGGCTTCGCGCAGCCACCAAGGGAGTCCGTAAAGCGCCCGGCTGATTTTCCTCGCCCGCTCTGCGCGGTCGGGCACACGAGACGGCTCGGACAACAATCGAGCAGCTTGATACTGGTTCCAGGACTGAGCGTCCTGCACCACCTGCGCCCAGTCGCGGTCGGACAGGTCGCGCAGAAAACCGACGACCTCCGCGCCGCTTTGCGGGTCGGAGGGGTCGGCGGCGGTGCGGGCGAGGGCGCGCACGCGCTGCCACAAATCGGAAACCTGCGGACGGACGGGGTCGGGAAAGACCGTCCAGGCGGAGGCTTTCAGTTTCAGGGGCGGGAACATTTTCAACATGGCGGGCGGCTTGGGGTCTTTATGTACCATCGCCTTGACGTAACCGTGGAACTTGGGCAGAGCGCGGATGTCGGTGTCGTTGATTTGGTCGGCGCCCAGAATTTGCGCAGCCTGACGCGCCTCGTCCGGGTCGGAGACTAGCAGGATGACCTTCAGGTTGGTGTTGATTTGCACCTTCTTTTTCACGTCGGAGGTGAGTTGGTCGGCGGACTGGGTCGCCAGCATGACGGACGCGCCGAACTTGCGAGCTTCGGCGAGGAGCACGTTGGTGACATCGGCTACGGCGTCGCCGCCGTATTCGGCGCCCGCCATGGCTGCGAACTCGTCAATGATGAGGACAGCCTGCTGGCGGGCGGCTTTGTCCATGCGTCCCAGAAAGGCGGTTTTCGCCATCTGCATGAAGAGCATGGAGACCAGCCCGGCGGCTTTGGCGCCCAGACGGGCGGAATTGACCGGCAGCAACACCAGGCGTCCATTGGAGAGCAGAGAGCGCAGCGAGATGGGGACGCCCAGCGGGGGAAGCGCCAGACTGCGGCGGAAGCGGCGGTCGGTGACGAAGGTTTCCAGGCGGCGCTGGGCGCCGAGGATGCTGTCGCGCATTCCCGCGCCGCCTTTTTTCTCGCCATCCAGGGCGGCGGCGATTTCATCGCGGCAAAAATCGCGTGAGCGGGCGGATTCTTCGGAGACGCGGGAGAGCAGGCGTTCCCGATAGGCGGATTCACGGGCGGTCAGGAAACGATCCATGGCGACCAGACTAGCCTGCCAGCCAAGCGCGTCCAGCACCACGCGGGCGGTGTGGCGCAGGACTTCGCGCATCCGGGTGGATTGATCCCAGGAGGCCGGTTCCGCCATGCGGATGACGTTCAGGGCGGCGTCAATGGCGACATCAATGCCGCCGCCCAGTCCGAGCGTCATCAGGGGGATGGAGGGCGGCTGCACGCTGTCCAGTTCCAGATAGACGACGCGGTCCAGACGGTCGTCGGGGACGGCGTCCAGCATGTCCTCGCACAAATCGCCGTGAGGTTCGAGGATGGCGGTGGAGGCGCCCAGCCCAAAAGTCTGGGCAGCCAGATTGCGCAAAAAGGTGGACTTACCCGAACCGGTGGTGCCTATCATGAAACCGTGTGTAGTGAGGTCTTTCAGGGGTACGCCGACTTGCACGGTGCGCCCGTCGGCGGTCTCCTGAGTACCCAGCAGTACCAGGGGAGTGCGGTCGTCGGTCATGCGTCACCCTTATCACAACGATAGAATGCTTCATGTAGTCCACCTTCCTGTCCGTGATACATACCCTTACTGTGTAAGCGTTGAATGTAATTCCAGTGCCAAATCTCCGCTGCGTCCCGCCGCACTAGATACCCCTCAGCATCGCCCTGCCCAAAAACGTTTCTAACAGCATTCAGCCACGCCAGGCGATTAGCTGGGACAATCTCCAACACATGCGCGGCTGCCATTGTGTGGGCCAGTGCTTGGGCGTAATTTGCAGACACCAGCACCTGATGACAGGAGTTACTATCGCCGGAGATATGGAATTCATGCCCCCATTTCTTTGAGTGCGCATGATAGGTTATTGTTGTGCCCTGGGGCAGTTGCCACGTCCGCGGTTGCCTTTGTTTCGCGCCAAAAAACTGGAGTACATTCGGCACATTTCTGCGCGTAAATGCTCGGTCGTAGTTTGACCAGGCTTTTAGAGATATTGCTGGATTGTTTGTATCGAAAAGCGGTTTACCCGCATCAAACTTTGCCTCAATATCGCGCAGGAAGTCGGCTAATTTTTCCGCCGCAGCCTGTGTTTTCGCGTCCGGAACGGGAAGAGACGGAGTTACGAGATTCATACCGGGGACTTGCACGCCGAGCTGCGCACTTGATAGGGTGTCTTTCACTGCTGCATAACCATAGCACGATGACAATTTGGGCAGTCCGGTTTTGCTGTGTACTGGAGGCTTAATTCCTGCCTGGCGCATTTTGGCGAATAGCGACAGGGTTTTCGCTTGGACAATAGAATCTCGGCGCGGCGAGCGTCGCGGGGCGTTTTTATACGTCTGATAAATTTTCTCTAAATTTACGGCGACATTGTTTCGTCCTCCTAACAAGGCGAAAAAAGGATCGTCCGGTTCACAAAGGGGATGATTTGCTGCATGTTTGAAATACTTCAAGCGGTTACCATCACAGGACATTATTATCGTCTCCTTGTGTGGGGTGTTCCTTGCGGTCGTCGGTCATGCGTCCCGCTCCGCCGCGACCGAGTAAACGGTCTCTTTGACGCTTGCGTACCCGCGCGCCACCGCCCAGTCGGGCGGGTCGAAAAGCCAGGACTGCCCCGGCTGCCAGGTGCCCTGAATGTGCAAATGGCAGGCCTGACACAGAGCAACCAAATTCTCGGGGCGGCAGTCGGCCTTGTCGCCGTTCAGATGGTGAACGGTTAGGGTGCGGCCGTGCGCCGGGTCGTGGGGATGACCGCAATGCTCACAGCGCCACCCGGCGGCGTCTTTGACAGCCTGGGCGATGTCGGGCCAATCGGGGGGATAATCGTTGGAGATTTTCAGTCTCATGCTTCCAGTCCTTCCAGAAACGCCGTGCGGTGGATGGCGGGGTTGAAACGCATCTCGGGCGCGGCGGGCAGGTATTTCGCGGGGGCGGTCTGCAAACGGGGAGCCAGGGACAGCAGGTCAGCGCCGGGTAAATGACCGATAGCAGCCAAATCGCTGCCCGCCCAGGGGATAGACTGCCCGGGAACACGGGCGGACAAAACCGCAGGGTCGTCGCCCTGACGGACAGGCTGGACGGGATTGCGGGCGTCGAAGGATGCCGCCGCAGCGCGTGCCAAGCCGCGGGCGATGCCCTGAGCGCGCTCCGGGGTATCCGCCAGCCCCGCCACGCGCAAAGTGACATCCAGATAGGTTTCGCGGGCGCGGGCTTCCAGACGCTTGGCGTCCTGAGAACGCAGGGCGCGGATGCCCTTGCTGGGGGACTCGGCGTCGCGGGCGGCGAATGCCATTTGCCCGAGCTGCTTGCGCGCGCCGAAATTGCGGCGGGCTATCACCTGCACCACGCCGCGCCCTTGTCCCAAGACGCCATTCAGTTCGATGAAGAGCGCCCGCAGGGGATCTGCTGCGGCAGCGGAGACGGACTCGTCAAAACGCTGGGGCGCGAGTTCTATCCACCAGAGCGACCAGCCTTCGGGGAGTTCCGCCGGGTCGGGGTCTGCGGGTTTGCGGTGCATCCCGGGCCACTCGGCGCGGAACTGGGTCAGGGCTGCCCGCAGACCGTCTTCGGAGCCGTGCAGGGCAAAGGCCAGATCGTCAGCGTTGCCGACAATCTCGAAACTGATGTGCTCGTCATGGGGCAGCGCGTCTGCCAGACGGTTCCAGACGCCGACATCGCTCAGTTTGCGGGCTTTGGCGTCTGAACGCGGCAGGAGCAGGACGGTGGGACCTGAAGCCACGCGGCGGATAATTTCCTGCTGGCGGTAGCGGGCAATCAGGCGTTTGCTCCGGGCGAACACAGCGGCGATTAGAACGAAAAGCAGGAGCAGCCAGAACAGAAAAAGCCGCCAGCGATGCCACCAAGCGGCGGCGCCGT
>JALWPC010000364.1 GCA_026995265.1 Paracoccaceae bacterium | reverse complement strand
GGCGCGGCCATGCCCGCAAGCCTGCTTGAGCGCCTGAAAGCGGCGGAACATTTCGACCAGGGCTTTGCCACGGTGGAGTTCATCGCCTCGGCGATTGTGGACCTCGATTTCCATACCGGCGCGGTGCCGGATGACCTTATGGCAGCCCAAGCGGCCTCGCTGGCGGCGCTGGGGATGCCCGAGGCCATACCCATGCGCCATGCCAGCCCGCATTTCGCGCATGTGTTCTCGGGCGACGGCTACGCGGCGGGGTATTACGCCTATATGTGGTCCGAGGTGATGGACGCCGATGCGTTTGAAGCCTTTGAGGAGGCAGGGGATGCCTTTGACCCCGCCACCGCCACGCGCCTGGCGGCGCTTTATTCGGCGGGCGGCTCAAAGGACCCCGAGGCGCTTTATAAGGATTTTCGCGGCGAAATGCCCAAGGTCGCGGCCCTGCTCAGGGGGCGGGGGTTTGCGAAGGGCGCCCCTTGAGGCACCTTGAAAACCCGTAGTTTGCGCAGATGTGACCTTCTCGCTGGCTGCTGATTTCACCGCCATTTCATAGGAAAGCCAAGTGCTTTATCCCACGCGGTAACGCTTCGTTAATACGTGACTACTATCCTAGGAGAGTAGTCACGTTAAGAGGAGGATTTACCGAATGAAACCAACAGCTAAGCAGAAAGTTCTGGCGTCGTTTTTCAACGCCCTCGCGCACCCGCGACGGCAGATGATCTTTCAAGTGTTGCGTGATTCTGGCCGGGCGGGGATGCCTTACTATCGGCTTCAGACCCGCACAGGTTTAACCCGTGCGACACTGTCTTTTCATCTCCGCAAAATGGGGGAGGGCCGGATCCTGCATCGAAAGATCAAAGGTTCAGAGACGTGGTATTCACTGAACACCGCGCCGTTTTCGCTGTTTAACCCGCCAGCTTAGGCCGTCAGGCTCTCACAAAACCGCCTGATGCGCCCGCAGGCCTCCACAAGTTGCGCATCCGCCGCGGCATAAGACACGCGGAAATGCGGGGAGAGGCCAAAGGCGGCACCGTGGACCACGGCCACGCCGACGGATGCCAGCAGCTCCAGCGCGAAATCTTCGTCGGTGGCAATCACCTTGCCCTCGGGTGTGCGCTTGCCAATCAGCCCTGCCACCGAGGGATACACATA
>JALWPC010000363.1 GCA_026995265.1 Paracoccaceae bacterium | reverse complement strand
AATGGCTTCAAAGGATTGCAGGCGGAAATCACCCAGCCCGAGTGCGTGTTTCAAGTAAAGATTGTCCACTTCCACAGACCAGCGCTTCTGATAATATCTCAAGACTTCTTGAGCACTCAAGCTGAGATCGGTGCAGATGAAGTACTTGGGGCGCTTGTCCCCGGGGCGTTTTTTGGAGATGATTGCGTGGACAGGATCGGCAATATCCGCCAGACGCCCTCGAAGACTGCGAGTGAGATAGCCGGGCGGCTTGCGATTTGCGTCCACAGTCTCAAGCGTAACTCGCTTGTAAGACCGGTGCTTGAGCAACTGATTGTGCTGGGATAGCTTTACTTTGTCGAGCGTTCGGTTCGACTTGACTGCGCAGATGACGTGCCAGTTTTGTCTGCGACAGAATTTGATGAGTTTTTTGGAGGCATACCAAGAGTCAAAAAGCACATAGACTTTGTGTCCCTTTGGCAAAAGCGTAGCCAATTCAACTAACATTTGACGTGCCAGCGCATATTTGGTACGAAAGTGGAGCTGCTTTTCGGCAGGTCGCTTTCGATTGAGACGCCGCACCGTTTTTTCTCGTAAATACAAACGAGTATCGAAAAGAAAATCAATGGGACCGATTTGGACACCCACTTCAACGTACATGTACCCATTTGAGTAAACCTGTTTTTTCCGAGTACTTTCAAGGTGATTGTGATGAAGATCAACTGCTTCCAGATGTCGGGTTGCTTTGCCTTTCTTGCCCAGACTATCATCAATCTTGATGAAAATCTTGAACGACATATTGATCTGGCTCGCCAACTCCAGAAAAGTTTTCACCATCCAACGCTTGCGAAATGCCCCAATATCTTCCACATTCCAGGGGCTTTCACGGAAAAAGTCAGCGCCGTTTTTCGGGTCTGTTTTTTCTTGAAACAGACGATATAAAGCGCTGATCGTTTTGCTTTGATTGCTGACCAGCAGGGCATCCACGATCCGAAGTAAATGCCGCATTTGCGGCAGGTAAAGTGCAAGATGCAAAGCGTCGATAAATGCAACGAGATTGGCTGAATGTTGTACAATAAGTGTGAGCATTGGGCATCTCTCCGTTAGGGAGTGTTATCAAACTTATCCTAACAGATTTCCAATGCTCACTTTATTTTGGCGAAACTAAAG
>JALWPC010000362.1 GCA_026995265.1 Paracoccaceae bacterium | reverse complement strand
TGAAGGCGCAGGCGCGGTCGCTCGGGCTGGAAGAGCGCTGGCACGAGGTGGCGCAGGCTTATGCCGATGTGAACCAGATGTTTGGCGACATTGTGAAGGTGACGCCGAGTTCCAAGGTCGTCGGCGATATGGCCTTGATGATGGTATCTCAGGGGCTGAGCCGCGCCGAGGTGGAAGACCCCGCGGTGGATGTGGCCTTTCCCGACAGCGTGATTGACATGATGCGCGGCAACCTTGGCCAGCCGCCCGGCGGCTTCCCCGAGGCTTTTGTGGCGAAGGTTTTGAAGGGCGAGAAGCCCAATACCGAGCGCCCGGGCAAGCACCTGCCGGCGGCGGACCTCGAGGCGGTGCGGGCCGAGGTGAGCGCGGAGCTTGAGGGGTTCGAGGTCGATGACGAGGACCTGTGCGGCTATCTGATGTATCCCAAGGTGTTCCTTGACTACATGGGCCGCCACCGCACCTATGGCCCCGTGCGCACCCTGCCCACCAAGACGTTCTTTTATGGCATGGAACCGGGGGAGGAGATTTCGGCGGAAATCGACCCGGGCAAAACGCTGGAGATTCGCCTGCAGGCGGTGGGGGAAACCGATGAGGAGGGCGACGCCAAGGTGTTCTTTGAACTCAATGGCCAGCCGCGCAACATCCGGGTGCCCAACCGCAAGGTGGCGGCAACCACCGCCAAGCGGCCCAAGGCCGAGGCGGGCAACCCCAAGCATATCGGCGCACCGATGCCGGGGCTGATCGCCACCGTGTGCGTGAGTGCCGGGCAGGCGGTGAAAGAGGGCGACCTGTTGATGACCATCGAGGCCATGAAGATGGAAACGGGGATTCACGCAGACGGCGACGGCACGGTGAAGGAAGTGCATGTGAGCGCAGGGGCGCAGGTGGATGCCAAGGACCTGCTGGTGGAGTTTGAGTAGAAAGGGAGGCGAAGTGCGTTATTTTTCAGCAATAATATCAGCCGCTTTCCTTATGCTGGGGGGCGCGGCGCAAGCGGGCGACCCGTGCCCTATCCCTGTCAATATCGCCGACCTCGGCTCGCCGGAATGGCTGGACAACGCCGCCCTGATCAATGACCTGCAATCGCGGCAGATATGGATCGGGATCAGCTTTGATACCCTTGACGAGGGGCTGGAGCTGACGCGGGTTTTTG
>JALWPC010000361.1 GCA_026995265.1 Paracoccaceae bacterium | reverse complement strand
GCCGTAATATTGCCCGTAGCCCCGCAGGCTGTCAGCGGGGATATGGTGGAGCCGGTTCAGCGCCCCGAGGGAATTGTCGGCGCGGCGGCGCTGTCGGCGGCCGGCGCTCGAGCACGTAATCCGATTCGCCATGTTTCAAGGTAAACCCGAAACGTTTTGGGGAAAAATGCGCGGCGGTCATGCAAGCCTCTTGAGGGGCGGAGCGGAACGTGGCAAACTGCGGCAAAAGTAAAGGACAGAGCCATGACCATTGAAGCGCCGGAAACAGAGATTGTGGAAAAGACCAGCGTGAGCTGTGATGGCGGCGGCCAGCATCCCAGGGTGTGGATGACCATTCCCGAAGACAAGGGCTTTGTGGAATGCGGCTATTGTGACAAACGCTTTGAGTTAAAGAAAGACTAACCGCGCCAGTGGGCTTTCAGGAACCGGCCTCTGGCTTTGCTGATGGCATAAAGCCCCGCCGAGGCGGTCAGGCAAAAGATAACCGCCTGCACGCTTTGCTCCGCCCCGAAGGCCCCGCCCGTGGCCCAGAGCGGGCCGCTCACCTGTGTGGAGAGCAACCCCTCCGGCAGGCCGAAACCGGAAACCGACAGGCTGAAAATGCCCGCCTGCACGAAGTTCCAGGCAAAGTGGATGCCGATGGGCAGCCAGAGCGTGCCCGTGGCAAGAAAGGCCAGCCCGAGCAGCACCCCCGCCTCGATGGCCACGGCAAAGGCCGAAAGCCAGGTGGCGTCGGGGTTCATTATGTGCATCCCGCCAAAGATCAGCGCCGATAAGATCAGCGCGGGCAGGCTGCCGAAGCGGGCGTTGAGCAGGCGCATGATCACCCCGCGGAACATGAGTTCTTCAAGGGTGGCAGATTGCAGGGCCATGGCAAAGGCCGGAATCATGGAGGCAAGCGGGTTTACGGCGGTGATGCGAACCTGCCCCGCCAGCGCCACCACCCCCACCGTGAGGCCGAAAAGCACCGCGCCAATGAGCAGGCCAAGGGCGAGCTGGGGCAGCATCGGGCGCAGCGCCAGTTCGCAGAGCGGCCGCTTTTCCAGCCAGCGGTAAAGCAGGCCATAGCCCAGAAAACCCAGCAGCGCACCAAGGGCAATCAGCGCGGTTTGAACCCATGCGGATGTCAGGGCCGTTTCCGGCAGCAGCACCCTTGCCAGCAGGAAATAGCCGCCCACCGGCCCCATAATGGCCCCAAGGCCAAGGAGTATGCGAACAGGGGTGGAGGCCAGTATTTTGCGAAACATGCCTTATATGTAGGATGCGCAACGGGGTATTCAACCCG
Organism: Paracoccaceae bacterium; assembly: GCA_026995265.1. Taxonomy (GTDB): domain Bacteria; phylum Pseudomonadota; class Alphaproteobacteria; order Rhodobacterales; family Rhodobacteraceae; genus UBA3077. The sequence goes on along the minus strand of JALWPC010000361.1, from coordinate 3,681 downwards.
AAATCAGGGATTGGAGCGGCCCGGAAAATATGTCACTAAGGCACAAGCAACAGGGGGCGCGCATGGGCAGCGAAACATTCGGCAAGGGGCATCATCTGCAACTGATAGACGGCTCGGGGTTCATCTTTCGGGCCTTCCATGCCCTGCCGCCCCTGACGCGCAAATCCGACGGGCTGCCGGTGGGGGCGGTGGCGGGCTTTTGCAACATGCTTTACAAGCAGGTGGAGGATAACGCAGGCCATGATGCGCCCACCCATGTAGCGGTGATTTTTGACGCCAAGGGCAAGACCTTCCGTAACGACATCTACCCCGCCTACAAGGCCAACCGCCCGCCTGCGCCCGAAGACCTCGTGCCGCAATTCCCGATTATTCGCGAGGCGACACAGGCCTTCAACCTGCCATGTATCGAGATGGAGGGCTTCGAGGCCGATGACATTATCGCCACCTATGCGGCGCGGGCGCGGGCGGCGGGCGGCCGGGTGACGATTATCAGCTCGGACAAGGACCTGATGCAGCTTGTGGGCGGCGGGGTGGAGATGCTCGACCCGATGAAAAACCGCCGGATCGGCATCGAGGAGGTGGAGGCGAAGTTCGGCGTCGGGCCTGAGCGCGTGGTGGATGTGCAGGCCTTGGCAGGGGATTCGGTGGATAACATCCCCGGGGCCCCCGGGATCGGGATCAAAACCGCGGCGCTGTTGATCAATGAATACGGCGATCTGGACACCCTGCTGGCGCGGGCCGGGGAGATCAAACAGCCCAAGCGGCGGCAAACCCTGATCGACAATGCCGAGCAAATTCGGGTGAGCCGCGAGTTGGTTCTGCTGCGCCAGGATGTGGACCTGCCCGCGGCGATCGAGGATTTCGAGCTGCGCGCGCCGGAGCCGGAGGCGGTGTTGCCGTTTTTGGCAGAGATGGAGTTTCGGACGCTCACCAACCGGATTGCGGCCAGGCTCGGGGCGCAGGCACCCGAGATCAAGGCGGCCGAGCCGGAGGCCCATGCGGTTCCGCGGCTGGACGTGAGCGCTGCGGCGATCCCCTTTGATCATGGTGCGTATGAGACGGTTGCCACGGCGGAGGCGCTGCGGGCATGGATTGAGAAAATCTATGTGCGCGGCTGGGTGGCATTTGACACCGAAACCACGGGGCTGGATGAAATGCAGGCGGGGCTGGTGGGGGTGAGCCTGGCCGTTGAGCCGGGGTCGGCCTGCTATGTGCCGCTGGCCCATGTGGCCGGTGAGGGGGACCTGTTTGGCGGAGCGGAACGGGCCGGAGGGCAGATGGATTTTGCCGAGGCACTGGCGATATTGAAGCCGATGCTGGAGGATGAAAGCATCCTGAAAATCGGCCAGAATATGAAGTATGACCTGAAGATCATGGCGCGCCATGGGGTGAAGCTCGGGCCGATCGAGGACACCATGCTGATGTCTTACGCGCTCAATGGCGGGGTGCATCGGCACGGGATGGACGAGCTTTCCGAGCGCTATCTCGGGCATAAACCCATTCCGATCAAGGGGTTGATCGGCTCGGGGAAGGCGATGATCAGCTTTGACAAGGTGGCGATTGCAGAGGCGTCGCCTTATGCCGCAGAGGACGCCGACATCACCCTGCGGCTCTGGCAGGTGTTCAAACCGCGCCTCGTGATGGAGGGCATGAGCACGGTTTACCACACGCTGGAGCGCCCGCTGGTGCCGGTTCTGGCGGCGATGGAAATGCACGGGGTCAAGGTGGACCGGAGCCAACTGGCGGCGATGTCCAACAGTTTTGCGCAGGATATGGCGGCGCTGGAAGCCGAGATCAAGGCGCTGGCGGGGCGGGATTTCAACGTGGCCTCGCCCAAGCAACTGGGGGAAATCCTGTTTGACGAAATGGGCCTTGCGGGGGGCAAGAAGGGTAAAACCGGGGCCTATGCCACCGGGGCGGATGTGCTGGAGGACCTCGCCGCCGACGGGCATGAGCTGCCCGAGAAAGTGCTGGAATGGCGGGCCATGGCCAAGCTCAAGAGCACCTATACCGACGCGCTGCAAGAGCATATCAACCCCGAGACCGGGCGGGTGCATACCTCCTACGTGATTTCGGGCGCGACCACGGGGCGGCTGGCCTCGACCGACCCGAACCTGCAGAATATTCCGGTGCGCACCGAAGCGGGGCGGCGCATTCGCAAGGCATTTGTGGCGGAAGAGGGTTGCAGGCTGGTGAGCCTCGATTACAGCCAGATCGAGCTGCGGATTCTGGCGCACATGGCCGATATTGCCCCCCTGAAACAGGCGTTTCTGGATGGGCAGGACATTCACGCCATGACCGCGAGCGAAATGTTTGACGTGCCGATGAACGAGATGACGCCGGAGATACGCCGACAGGCCAAGGCGATCAATTTCGGGGTGATCTACGGGATTTCCGGCTTCGGGCTGGCGCGCAACCTGCGCATTCCGAGGAAGGAGGCACAGGGGTTTATTGACCGCTATTTCGAGCGCTTCCCCGGCATTCGCGCCTATATGGATGCCACCGTGGCAGGGGCCAGGGAAAAGGGCTATGTGGAAACGCTGTTCGGGCGGCGGATACATACGCCCAATATCAACGCCAAGGGGCCCCATGCGGGCTTTGCCAAGCGGGCGGCGATCAATGCGCCCATTCAGGGCACTGCGGCGGATGTGATCCGCCGCGCCATGGTGCGGATGCCCGAGGCAATTGCGGGGCAGCCCGCGAAAATGCTGCTTCAGGTGCATGACGAGCTGATCTTCGAGGTGGAAGAGGCGGCGGTTGAAGAGACGATTACAGCCGCGCGTGCCGTTATGGAACAGGCGGCCGAACCGGCGGTGAAGATCCATGTGCCGCTGGTGGTGGATGCCGGGGTGGGGCATAGTTGGGCCGAGGCGCATTGAGCGGGTGCTCAATAGCCCGACGGTGTAAAGGGGGGGCTTTTGCCCTGCTGGTGAGAGCGTTTTCTTATTGACCAAAATGCGTGGCCGTGAATGGCGGCTCATTCCATGGGCTAAGGCATTTTCCCGTTGAACGCGAAGGGTTCCCTGTCGTTGCACCATAGGAGAACCGGGAGGTGAGGCACTTCCAGAGGCAACAGGAATAAATAAGTCTATAGATAACTGAGCGGGCATAAGCCGTAAGATTTTCGGCAGAAACCCTCATAATTGTGTATGGCGAACAGAAACACCTCAAAGAGGAATCATAACTACTAACCTAGGTTAGTAGTTATGATAATATGAGAAATATGCAAGCTATAACAATAGCTTACGATCTAATGTGGTGTTTGCAAATAGCGGGTCGGGTCCACGCTCTCGGTGCCCACGCGCACCTCGAAATGCATGATCGGCGGGTCAGCGGGGGCGACAATGCCGATTTTCTGCCCCTGCTGCACGTGGTCGCCCTTGGCGACCGTCACATCGGTGACGCGACCATAAACCGTCATCAGGTCGTTTGAATGGCGGATCAGCACGATGGTGCCGAGGCCGCCTAAACTGTCAGAGACCAGCGCTACGGTGCCATCCCCCGCGGCGCGCACGGTGGCGTTGGCGGCGGTGGCGTAGTCCAGCCCCTCGTTTTTGTTGCGCCCCGTGGGTTGGTAACCGCGCGCAATGGTGCCGCTGACGGGGGATACAAACGGGGCATTGGCGTTGACCGTCGGGGCGGGCGCGGGGGCCGGAGCCGGAGCCGGAGCCGGGGTGGGTG
>JALWPC010000360.1 GCA_026995265.1 Paracoccaceae bacterium | reverse complement strand
AAACGCTGCCCCACGCTTTCGTTGAGTTCCGAAAGCGAGAAGGGTTTTTGCAAAAACCCTGCGTTTTCAATGTCGGGCGCGCCGTTCTCAAAGGAATCCTCGGCATAGCCGGACATGAAAATCACCTTGGTGTCGGGGTGGCGCGCCAAGGCTTCGCGCACCCAGGTCGGGCCGTCTTTGCCGGGCATGATCACATCGGAGATATAAAGGTCATATTGCGCCCCGTTCAGGGCCAGCAGGTCCAGCGCGCATTCGGCATTTTCGGCCTCGTCCACCTGATACCCCCGCATCCGAAGGGCGCGGGCGGTGAAAGAGCGCACCGGAGCCTCGTCCTCGACCAACAGAATACGGCCAACCGAGCGGGCCGGAGCATCCGGCTTGGGCGTATCTCCGACGCTGGTAACCGGTTTGTTTGCCTCCCCTACATAGCTCGGCAGGTAGATTATGAATTCAGTGCCCTGCCCCAAAACCGAATTCACAAAAATAAAGCCGCCGGTTTGCTTGATAATGCCATAGACGGTGGACAACCCAAGCCCCGTGCCCTCGCCCACCCGCTTGGTGGTGTAAAACGGCTCGAAAATTTTGCTGACATTATCCGGCGAAATGCCGGTGCCTGTATCGCGAACACACACGCGCACATAATCCCCCGCCGGCACGGTGGCGCGGTCCCGCTCCAAGGGTTTGGCGAGGGATATATTGCGGGCCGAAATCATCACCTCGCCGCCGTCCAACATGGCATCGCGCGCGTTGACCACAAGGTTCATGATCACCTGTTCAAGCTGGCGTTCATCAACGCGGACAAGGTTAAGGCCCTCTTCTATATCAATGTTAAGGTTCACCTTTTCCCCGAGAAGCCGGTTAAGAAGCGCGGTGAGTTGGGCCAAAGTGCGCGAAAGTTTCAGCACTTTCGGGCGCAGGGTTTGCTTGCGGGAAAAGGCCAGAAGCTGGCGCACCAGGGCCGCCGCGCGGTTGGCGTTCTGCCGGATCTGGATCAGGTCGCCATAGTCTTCATCGCCGGTTTCATGGCGCAGCAAGAGCAGGTCGCAATGGCCATTGATCGCGGTGAGCAGATTGTTGAAATCATGGGCGACACCGCCGGCAAGCTGCCCGACAGCCTGCATCTTCTGGCTCTGCACAAACTGCGCCTCAAGGATTTTCAGCTCGGTTTTGTCGCTCAGAACCACCACGAGGCAATCGCGCCCCGCAACGTGCATCGCCATTAGCGAGACCTGCAGAAACACCTCCTTGCCATTGCGCATAAAGCGGCCCATTTCGGTGGTGCGAATGCCGCCGCCCTTCAGCGCCTCGGCCACCCGCGCCCGCATGGAGCGGCCCAGACCCTCCACCTCGGCGCTGAAATCCTTGCCGACAAGGTCCCCGCGCTGCAAAAGCGCCCGCGCCGCGCCGTTCACCCCTTCGATCACCCCCTCCGGATTGAGGCGGATGAGAGCAACGGGGAGGTCCTCCAGAATCAACTGGATCGAATCAGGGTCGGTCGGGTCATTCTCCGGCGCGCAGGAATTTCGGGGGGTGCGTGCGCGATGGACGGTATAAATTGCAAGGCTTATCAAAGCGATAGCCCCTCCCCCCGCCGCAATGGCAAAGCCCTTGCTGGCCAGAACCCCCAAGCCCGCAAAGGCTATCGAGTAGGCCAGAATTATAAGCCCCATGGCAGGGATGGATGGTGTCTGGCCCTCGGTTTTTGCACGCACTACAGTTTACCCATTAGCTTGAAGCGTTAATGTTCACCTCACAACCAATAGGTTAAAAATCTATGAAAATTTTACAACATTTATTTTCGGGTCAGCACCGAAATAAAGAAACCGTCGCCGCCGGTGAGCGGGCTGAGGCTTTGCTGATGGCTGAGCACCCAGCCGCTGTGGGTAGCAAGAAACCAGTCGGTCTGATCGGCGTTTTCGCGCTGAAACAGCGAGCAGGTGGCATAGGCGAGCGCGCCGCCTTCGGCCACGCGCGCTTGGGCTTTTTGCAGGATGTCGCGCTGAAGGTTGACAAGCTCCGAGAGTCGCGCCTCGGTAAGCCGCCATTTGCTATCTGGATTGCGCCGCCATGCGCCGCTGCCCGAGCAGGGGGCGTCGACCAACACCAGATCACATTTTGGTGAATCGGCGATATGATCGGGTGAGATGACCTGAACATCCGCCCCGGCGCGGCGGGCGCGCTCGGGCAGGTTTTTCATGCGCAGGGGGTTGACATCATGGGCAAAAAGCTGCCCCCGCCCCTGCATTTCCGCCGCCAGAGCCAGAGTTTTGCCACCACCACCGGCGCAGAAATCCAGCACTTTCATGCCCGGCCGCGCTCCGGCCAACTGGCTGACCCGCTGGCTGGACACGTCCTGCAGCTCCACAAACCCGTAACGGTAAGCCAGCGAACCGTTGAGCTTGCGCGGGTTTTCGGTGATGCGCAGGGCGCCGGGGGTGTCCGGGATCTGCTCGGTGAAGATCAGGTCACGGGCGAGGTAGTTTTGCGCCTCTTCAACGGTGGTTTTCAGGGTGTTGACCCGCAAATCCACCGGCGCGCGGGCCTGCATGGCGGCCATGATTTCGGCGAGGTCACCGCCAAGGGAGCGCCTCAGTTCCTCATCCAGAAAATCGGGGTAATCGAGGCGCACCGGGTCGGGGGCCTCGCCCGGATTGGCCAGCCGGGTGCGCTCCGCTTCGGTCACCGCCGCGGGGGCAAAACGAAAATCGCCGAACAGCTCGTCCAGCGGCGCGCCGGAGCTGAATTGCTGGGCCAGAACCAGCCCGCGCCCCGTCATCGCCCCGGCCAGATGCGCCAGCGAGCGCTTGCGGCGCAGCACGTCAAACACGATGTCGCGCACAGCGGCGCGGTCTTTGGAACCGGCAAAGCGCGAGGCCCGGGCCCAGCGGGTGAGCGCCCGCTCGGCGGGGTCTCCGGCGAGGATCTGGTCAAGCAGCACAATAGCGGCGGAAAGGCGGGCGGATGGGGTCATGGGGCAGGATGTGCCTTTGTTTGCCGCCAAAGGCAAGGCAAAAAAGGGTTTGCGCATGGAAAGAGCGGTAAAGGCCGTGGCCAATGATATTTGTTGCTAATCCGGCATGAATTTCAGGCGGTAGCCGTGGTGCCACAGAGTCGGCTTTGGTGGGGGCAAACATCCATCCCACGTTGAATTGACCGCCAACTGGCCTGCCGTTTTATCTGGTGCCTGCCCCCTTTACCATGGGGAGGTTTCAGCACGGCGCGCGGCCCTCCTCCCGAATTGGTTTTCCACCCTGAGGCGCATTAACCATCCTTTTGGTTGATCCTGTTCTACTCTCCTAGGAGAGTAGAACAGTTAGGACCACGTTTTTGGGTGTAATTACAATGGGTTAGCCCAGTTTCGCTTCATTCGAAAAAGGTGAGAGCCGAGGCTAATTCAAAAAGAAAACCTGCGCCGCCAGCGCCAGCCAAAACACCGAAAGCGCCGCAATCCCGTAGACAAACACCATAAAGCGCTTGGCCACGCGGTTATGCCGCACATGAATCCAGCGGTGCCAGAAACGGGTGACAATATAGGCTACCGCCGCCCCCGCCATCACCCAATTCGCGCCCACAGATAGCGCAATCGCCGCGCCCGCATAGAGTAGAATCGGCGTCTCGAACTGGTTTTGCATATTGTTGCCAAGCTTCAGCACGTCGTCGGGATACACTTTGTTGTCCAGCGCCACGTCTTTCATCGTCAGGTCGGTGGTTTTCACCGCCTGCACGCGGGCAAGGCCCATGGTGAGGATGGTCCACAGGGTGAAGAACACCTGAACAAACACCGTTATCATTATGATTTTGCTTGGCAAATCCATTCATCCGCCCCTGTAATTCGGGCTTTCGCGGGTGATCTGCACATCGTGCACATGGCTCTCGCTCAGCCCCGCCGAGGTGATTTTCACGAACCTGCAGCCCGTGTTCATCTCGGCAATCGTGGCGTTGCCGGTGTAGCCCATGGCCGCGCGCAGCCCCCCCACCAATTGGTGAAGCACCGCCCCGGCCGGGCCCTTATAGGCCACCTGCCCCTCGATGCCCTCGGGCACCAGCTTTTCGGTGGAAACCTCCTTCTGGAAGTAGCGGTCTGCCGAGCCCCGCGCCATGGCCCCCACCGAGCCCATGCCGCGATAGGCCTTATAGGAGCGCCCCTGATAGAGGAACATCTCGCCCGGGGCCTCGTCGGTGCCCGCCAGCATGGACCCCACCATGGCGCAAGCCGCCCCCGCCGCAATCGCCTTGGCGAAATCGCCGGAAAACTTGATGCCGCCGTCGGCAATCACCGAATGGCCGGTTTTGGCGGCTTCAATGGCGCAGTCGCTTACCGCCGTAAGCTGGGGCACGCCCACCCCCGCCACAATCCGCGTGGTGCAGATGGAGCCCGGGCCAATGCCAACCTTGATCGCATCGGCCCCCGCCTCCAGCAGGCTGCGGGTGGCGGCGGCGGTGGCCACATTGCCCGCAATGATCTGCACATCCGGCGCAGCGGCGCGCAGTTTGCGCACCGCCTCCGCCACGCCGCCGGAATGGCCGTGGGCGGTGTCGATCACGATCACATCCACCCCCGCCTCGACCAGCGCCATGGAGCGCGCAAACCCCGCCGCGCCCACCGTCGAGGCCGCCGCCACCCGCAGACGGCCCATGTCGTCCTTGCAGGCATGGGGGTTGAGCACCGCCTGCTCGATGTCCTTGATGGTCAGCAGGCCCGTCAACTCGTTCTTGCTGTTCACGATCAGCAACTTCTCGATGCGCCGGGCCTCCATGATCCCCTTGGCCTGCGCGAGGTCGGCGGGTTCGCGCAACAGCGCCAGATTGTCGGCGGTCATCATGGTGGCAATCGGGGTGCTGTCATCGCTGGCAAAGCGCATGTCGCGATTGGTGACAATGCCCAGCACCCTGCCCTGTTCATCCACCACCGGAAAGCCGGACACCTTGTAACGCTCTTGCAGCGCCTTGGCGTCGGCCAAAGTCTGATCGGGGG
>JALWPC010000359.1 GCA_026995265.1 Paracoccaceae bacterium | reverse complement strand
GTACTAAGAGAAGCTAGAAAAGTTGCAGATCCAGACCCGCTTGATGCACTAAGCATCTGTAAACGTGCAGGTGCTGACCAGATCACCATACATCTGCGTGAAGACAGACGTCATATGCAAGACAGCGATGCCCAAAACATCATAGCGTTATCAACTTTACCTGTCAACCTTGAGTGTGCCACAGAGCCAAGTATGATAGACATCGCTTGTAAACTACGCCCACACCGTGTTACACTTGTACCTGAGAAACGTGAAGAGGTGACAACAGAGGGTGGGCTTGCAGTTGAAGGAGAACAGCCTAAACTGGGAGAGGCCATTAAACGTCTACAGGCAGAGGAGATAGAAGTCTCACTTTTCATAGACCCTACGCTTACCGCGGTCAAAGCTTCTTTAGATTTGGGTGTAGAGTGGATAGAGTTTCATACAGGTAAATACGCAAACATCTACGCGATGCTCTACTCCAACCTAAGTAAAACACACCACTCCATACTAGAACTTGAACTCTCACGTAAGATACTAGGGCAGATGTTACAAGATGAACTCTGTAACCTGCGTCTGCTTAGCTGTGATGCCATGGAGTTTGGACTCAGAGTTGCTGCTGGGCATGGACTCAATATGCAAAATGTCTCCAAGATTGTAGAGATAGAAACCATAGAAGAGCTAAACATCGGGCAGAGTATCGTTGCTCGCTCTGTGTATGTAGGGTTAGAACAAGCGATACTTGATATGAAAGCGAAATTGATACGTTAATGCAAAAAGTAGCCATAAGTATCGGTGATCTTAACGGCATAGGTATCCAACTTGCATTGGAAAATCATGATGCCGTCTCGAAACTAGTCACCCCTGTATACTGTATAGATAAAGAGATGTTAGTACAGGCTGCTAAGAAACTAGAGCTTTCTATACCTAATGATTTTCAAACCATCGAAAACATCGCTCCAACTTTTGAGATAGAAGCAGGAACAGTCACTAAAGAGAGTGGTGCCTATGCATATGCTTCTTTTGTGAAAGCTGTCGAACTTGCTCGCCTTCAAAAAGTTGATGCTGTATGTACCCTACCCATCCACAAAAAAGCATGGGAGAAAGCAGGTGTAAACTATAAAGGTCATACCGATGCCCTGCGTGATTTTTTTGATGCAGAGGCTATCATGATGCTTGGTTG
>JALWPC010000358.1 GCA_026995265.1 Paracoccaceae bacterium | reverse complement strand
GAAAACGGATTGGTTGCTTAAAGGCGCGTTCTGCGTTACCATCTCTTCCAAACACCCCGCCACAGCGGGGCAGAGATTGGCTTGAACAATGAACAAAGCGAGACCTAAGGGTCTGGCGCCGAAACCTCGCCCGAACGCGGGAGAGGGGCCGTTTTATGCGGCGCTTGACCTTGGCACCAACAGTTGCCGGATGCTGATTGCCACGCCAAAAGGCGGGCATTTTCAGATCGTAGATGCGTTTTCAAAGTCGGTGCGGCTTGGCCTTGAGCTGGAGCGCACCGGCTCCCTTTCCAATGCGGGCATTACCCGCACCGTGCAGGCGCTGCATGTTTGCGCGAAAAAGCTGCGGATGAAGGGCGTGGTGGCCAAGCGGCTGGTGGCCACAGAGGCCTGCCGCCGCGCGGTGAACGGCGAGAAATTCATGAACCGGATTCGCAATGAAACCGGCCTGAAGCTGGAAATCATCAAACCCTCTGAAGAGGCCCGCCTCGCGGTGGTCGGCTGTGCGCCCCTTGTTGCCCCGCAGGCCAAACAGGTGCTGGTGATCGACATCGGCGGGGGCTCTACCGAACTGGTGTGGATCGACCTTTCCGCCGTGCGCCCTGCCGACAAAACCAAAGCCATGATGGAGCTTTCGCCGGGCACAGGCAGCAAGGGGGTTGCGATGCCGCTCGGGGCCAAAGTGGTGGACTGGATATCCGTGCCCCTTGGCGTCGCCACCCTGTTGCAGCGTTATTCCGATGTGGCCGACGATGCCGCCCGTTTTGCGCTGATGGCCTGTTATTTCGAGGAAATGCTGGAGGAATTCACCCCCTATATTGAAGGTGGCTCGCCGGAGATCATGGACGGGCTGCAGGTGATCGGCACCTCGGGCACCATCACCACGGTGGGGGCTATGCATTTGGGCCTGAAGCGCTATGACCGCAACCTTGTGGACGGCATGTCGATGCGGGCGGCGGATGTAAACCGCGTGGTCGAGGGCTTCCTGAAGCTTGGCCCGACGGGGCGGCGCGAGGAACCCGGAATCGGGCGGGACAGGGCGCAGCTTATCATGTCCGGCTCGGCGATATTGCAAACCATCCTGCGCATCTGGCCCACCCGCCACATTCGGGTGGCCGACCGCGGGTTGCGCGAGGGGATGCTCTATTCCATGATGAACGCCGA
>JALWPC010000357.1 GCA_026995265.1 Paracoccaceae bacterium | reverse complement strand
AGCCAAAGTCATCGTGAACTGCCTTAACCGATTCACAGCACATGGAATGCCTGTGAGCGTGAAAATCCAATGACTGGCTTGGGAAAGGGGAAATCCGTCTCAACGATCTTATATGCAACAACGCCGAGAGTTTCACATAACCTATTGTATAATAATACTAATTACGTTTGAAAGGGTGTATACTATCCTAGGAGAATATACACCCGCAGTTCCGTGATTTTGCGGGCATATGAGCGGGTTGAGGCGGGGCCGGGGTTATGATATGGGGGCGTTGGCGATGATATCCGCTTGCAGGGCATCGGCAATCGCGTTTGGCTCAAACGCCACCCCCTGCCTGCCGGTAAAGCAATATTCGCGCCAGACAAAGGCGATCAGCTCGGCGGCGTCGGGTTGGGCGGGGTAGCCTTCGGGGTTCAGGGCTTCAAGGGCGTGATAGGGCGCGGCTTTGGCATAGGCTTGCAAAATCCAAGCGTGCAGCGGCAACACATGGAAATGCAGCGGGAAATCCGGCACCATGCCGAACTTTCCGGTCAGCACCTTTTCCGGCCCCAAAACCCGCTCCACCGCCCCGCAGGCCAGCCCCAGAAAGCGGCCAAGCTCGGGGAAGGCCTCAGAGGGCAGGGCGGCGAAACTGTCGGTCTCGCTTGTGGTCGAGGTCACAAACAGATACCCCGGCACCCCGAAACGAAGGTGGATATTGATCTGCCAGTGGTCGCCCTGCAGCAGGGTGCGGTTGTGCTCTATGTCGGCCAATTCGCCACAATCTCCCATGCTTCTTCGCCCGTGTCCACAAAGTGGAACAGGTCAAGGTCGCTCTCCGAAATCGTTCCCGCATCGGCCAGCGCGTCCCAGTTGATGATTTTTTTCCAGAAGGCGGTGCCAAACAGCAGGATCGGCATTGGCTCCATGCGTTTGGTCTGGATCAGGGTCAGGGCTTCAAACAGCTCGTCCATGGTGCCAAAGCCGCCGGGGAAAGCCGCAATCGCCTTGGCGCGCATTAGAAAATGCATTTTGCGGATGGCGAAATAGTGGAAGTTGAAGCACAGCTCCGGCGTGGCGTATTGGTTGGGCGATTGCTCATGGGGCAGCACGATGTTCAGGCTCACCGATTTGCCGCCGACATCCGCCGCGCCTCGGTTGCCCGCCTCCATCACCCCCGGCCCGCC
>JALWPC010000356.1 GCA_026995265.1 Paracoccaceae bacterium | reverse complement strand
GACAGCAGACGCCCGCGTCAGGCAGACGCTCGTGCGTCAGGGTGCAGAGACCGTTTTGCAAGTGGCGGCAGGTCTGGCAAGACTCTCCCTGATGCGCCGTGCGGATGGCGTCCGGACATTGCAGGGTACAGGGCAGGTCGTTGTCAATCAGCAGATTACGGACGTGACACCATTGCAGGCACACGGCTGCCCTCCCGGAGCAGAGGCGTTTGTTGCCGGAGCGTCTTCCAAAGCGCATCCAGCGCCTTGAACCAGGCTTTATCAGGCTGGTCGCTGACCGCCATCTGCACGGAGAAGGGCAGAGCCCCCAGGAAAGGCGCGGGCAATGCGCCGACCGGCACGGTTTGCTGCTGCAAGCGGTTGATGACCGTCCAGGGGTGGCGGATTTCGCGCCCGGTGTCTTCGGCTTGCTGCATGATGCGGCGGGCGACCGCCAGTTCCATAGGCTGGGCGCCGCTGATGAGAAGCAGGATGTCCACCGGCCAGCCGTGGCGACCGATGTGTTCGATGCCCGCCTCGTTGTCCACGATGACCCAGTCGTATTCGTCAGCCAGGGTGTCAAGCGCCTGCCCGAGGAGATTGTTCACAGAGCATTGGCAGCCGCGCGTGTCGGAACGTCCCATCACCAGCAAGTCGGCGCGCTCGTCGAGATGTATCAGTGCCTGGCGGGTCAGCCAGTCGGCGAATTCCTGGCGGCTCATGTCGAGCTGCAAGCCGACGCCGCGCTTGATGGCGTGCTGGTGGCGCTTTTTCAAATGACCGAGCGTCTCGGCGGGGGGCGCGTCTAGCAGGGTGGTCAGGGATTGATGGGGGTCGGCGTCCACGACCAGCAGACGCCCGGGCAGGTCGGTCAGAAGATGACGCTGCAAAAGATGGTAGAGCATCTGGGTCTTGCCCGTGCCGCCTTTTCCGGCGGTAATCAAGGTGTGCATGGGATACCTCCTGATAGATTTGGGTTCATGATAATCAGCGGTGCGGCAGGGGAATCTGTTCCCCTGCCCGAATCTCGGTTTTCATTCAGAGCCTAATGCGTTCCAGACAGTTTCAACCACATCGCGGTAGGAACGGCGTCCGGCGGCTACCTCGTCTAGTAAATTCTCCAGACGGACGCTGAAATCCACCGCGAAAATATCCGGATAATGCGCTTGCAGCCAGCGCAGGGCAGCCC
>JALWPC010000355.1 GCA_026995265.1 Paracoccaceae bacterium | reverse complement strand
TGCATGACGAACAGACGTCAGTGAAGTCACATTACTCATGCTAGTATAGATCACTTACCGTTTCATAGCTCTTTTCTGTCGGGTACATCAAAGGGCGACAGGCACGCTGAACGAAAGTCACATGCAGCACATTCTGCAAATGCACCAACCCTATATGACTCACAGTATCGAATGTTCATAGGAAATTCGTAAGGAACCTTCGAAATGTAATAAAGTCGAATTCTCATAGGAAAATCGTAAGGGACCTATAAACTAAAGTAAAGCCCTTTCGACAGCACGCTTTCTATGTTCTCATACAGGTGAGTGTTTCTTTAGGGAATTTATTGACAAATCTCGTTACATTTGCAGCATCTGAGCGTCTTCGACATAATGTACTTGTTCTACCAGCTCGTGATAGTGCGTCCGAGTATTTTTTTCGACCCGTTTATACCGCGCGACTTGTTGGTAAAGTAAATAATTTCCTTGTCATAATCACGAATGTTTTGCATTGTCGATCTACTCAATGCTACTCAACGAGTTGACGTTTTTCGCCGGCGTCGCCATCATGACGTTGCTCATTTGCATCAATCACATCTTCTCCTTTATGGCACCAGCAGTTAACAATGCGTTGTTCAAGCGCCCGCACATCTATGTCACCGTAACAATCGCCTGGCTTGCGTGCTTTGGCGATCTCTACATATTTCACTGGTTGGTGCCTGTTAAGAAGAAAGTTCAATGAGGAATAAACCAACTGTACCTACACGCAGGTACTTCGGCTGCGTCGAAGCATACGATGATTCGAACTTCCCGCTCTTCTGCGACTTTCCCAATGCAACACAATCGACACTGTTATCATTGTATCTTCTGCATCCAGCAATGTGCGGCGTCATAGTGCTGGTGCTCTACTTGATTCTGTTTATTTATTGCGTCGTGCAACGCAAACAACTGAGCACGCAGAAGGGTGTTCGCAAGGAGTTACTTCTGTTGGCGCAGGTAAAAACGAGCATTTTTGGCATTGCGGGCATTGTTGCGTTCTACAGGGCACAATCATAGGCCTAATGACAATGGAGGAGGGCGCAGTAGCCTAGTGGTTACGGCGTTGTCTCTGGTTGACTCCGGAGACAATTGGCTGCGGGTTCGAACCCCACCACCCCCAGGTTGACTTAGCCCTTCATCCCTCCGGGGTCGATAAAAT
>JALWPC010000354.1 GCA_026995265.1 Paracoccaceae bacterium | reverse complement strand
GGCGCAACGGCACCGCCACCACATTCCAAAGCAGGCTCCCGAACGTTGCCAGAAACAACGCAAACCCCACCCAAGCAGCATGGTTCGCAGCCCCGACAATCACCGTTTCAACCCCCACCAAATCCACCGCAATCCGCAGCGCCCAGCCCTCACCGATGCGCCCCACAATCTTTGGGGCCAGCAGCACGCCAAGCCCGCCACCAACGGCCCAAATGACATGATAAGCCCATAGCCCAGCGCCCCGACGCCTAATATATCCTGCGCAAACAGCACCAGAATCATCAGCGAAACCGTCCCCGCAAAATTCATAAACCCCGTCACCATCGCCGCCCCGTCGCCAAGGTTGCTGATCGCCGTCGCTCCAAAAACCAGCCGGAAATTCCGGTTTTTCCACAGGTTTGGCTCTGGCCGTTTGGCGTTTTCAGGGGTATCGTTACGATTCATAAACAGGGAGGCTAACATGCCCGTCACCATTTGCACCTGGAATATCAACTCGATCCGCCTGCGCGAGGAGATTGTGCTGAAGCTTCTGCGCGAGGAGGCCCCCGATGTTTTGTGCCTGCAGGAGTGCAAATCCCCGCTGGAGCTGATGCCCACAGAGGGGTTTGCAGCGCTGGGCTATAGCCTGATCGGGCGCGGGCAGAAGGGCTATAACGGCGTGGCGATCCTCTCGCGCCTGCCGATGGAGGACGCAGGCCACCGGGAATTCTGCGGCAAAGACGATGCGCGCCATGTGGCGGGGCGGCTGGATAACGGCCTGACCATCCATAACTTTTACGTGCCCGCAGGCGGCGATAAACCCGACCGCGAGATCAACGAGAAATTCGGCCACAAGCTGGATTTCCTCACCGAGATGCGGGACTGGTTTGCCGCCGAGCCGCCGCAGAAATCGGTGCTGGTGGGCGACCTCAACATCGCCCCGCTGGAAGATGACGTCTGGTCCCACAAGCAGCTTCTCAAAATCGTGTCCCACACCCCGATTGAGGTGGAGCACCTTGAAGCCGTGCGGCAGGCGGGCCACTGGGTGGATGTGACGCGCCAGGACATCCCCGAGGGCAAGCTTTACAGCTGGTGGTCTTATCGCGCCAAAGACTGGGACAAGGCCGACAAGGGCCGGCGGCTGGACCACATCTGGGCCACGGCGGACATTGCCCCCAAAGCCCATTCCAGCCGCATCCTGCGCCCCGCGCGCGGCTGGGAGCGCCCCAGCGACCACGCGCCCACGTTCGCGAGCTTTGACCTATGATCAGGGCTACGCTTGAGGGCCATATCGGCCGCATCACCCTTGCCCGCCCCAAGGCCCATAACGCGCTCACCCGGCAGGCGATGGGAGAGATGCAGGCGGCGCTTGAGAGCTGGGCCGAAAGCGACATCCGCGCCGTGATCATCACCGGAGAGGGACGCAGCTTCTGCGCCGGGGCCTCGCTGGATGAGCTTGGGGATGGCGGCTGGGATAACAACCCGCTCACCCCGCTATGCACCACCGTAGAGGGCTTCAGGGCCCCCGTGATTGCCGCGCTCAACGGCGGGGTGTTCGGCGGCGGGGTGGACCTCGCGCTGGCCTGCGATTTTCGCATTGGCGTTGAGGGCATGAAAATGTTTGTGCCCCCCGCCAGGCTTGGCATTCACTATGAGCCCGAGGGCATCGCCCGCGCTGTGCAGCGCCTTGGGGCGCAAATGGCGCGGCGGGTGTTTTTGCTGGCGGAGAAATTCGAGGCCGAGGCTCTGCTGGCGCACGGGTTTCTGGATGAACTGGTCGCGCCCGAGGCGCTGGGGCCGCGGGTGGAAGAGATGGCCGACACCCTGGCCGCCCTCGCCCCGATGGCGGTGCAGGGCATGAAGCAAACCATCGTTGAAACCAGCCAAAACCGCTTGGACATCACCGCCGCCAAGGCCCGCGTGCGCGCCTGTTTTGCCAGCCGCGACCATGCCGAGGGGTTGGCCGCCCAGCGCGAAAAGCGCTCGCCAAAGTTTACCGGCTCGTAGGGTGCTGTGCTTTGCACCCACCATTGCAAAGGTGGGTGCAAGCATCCACCCTACCGTTCCATCTCACCCCAGCAGCCCCCGCGCCGCCACGCTGCGCATGGCCGTCTCGATCCGCGCCACCGCACTGCCCGCATAGCTGCGGGGCAGCATCAACTCGAACCCGCCTTCAACCGCTATCAGGGTTACCGGAATATCGGCCATCTCTGTATGGGCCACCTGCCCCGCCTGCATAGCCTGCACATCCACCCCCACCAGCCGCGCCAGCACCTCCACGCCGCCGACGAGCCGCAGCCGCCCGAAGGCATCGGACATATCCACCATCGCCGCCATGCCCGCAAGCTTGCCTGCATCGAGCGCGCCAAAGACCAGCCATTGCCCCGGGGCGCGCCAATAGGCCCGCGCCTTGTCGCTCTCCCCGCATTGCCCCGCGGGCGGCAGCACCATGCCGATTTCGGCCTTCAGCGCATCGGCCACCGCCATCATCCGGCCCTTGAACGGGGCCACGAGGGTCACCGGCGGCAGGTCTACCGCCTCCAGTGTGGCCGCGCCGATGGATACCGGCAGGCCGGTGAATATGTCGCTGGCTTCAAGCACGCAGCCGCTCTCCTTTCGGGTCATAAAACACCGGCGGGGTAATCTCACACGTGGCCGTAATGTCGCTGACCGCATCGACCATGCGCACCTGCTCGCCGCGCCGCGCCCGCCCGTTTTCCAGCAGCGCCAGCGCCACCATATGGCCGAGCGTTGGCGAGAACACCGCCGAGGTGATGTGCCCCACAACGTTATCCGCGCCTAAGTCGCCCTCCACCAGCAGGGCCCCGCCGACCAGCGCTTTGGCGGTGCCCGTGGTCACCAGCCCTACCAGCTCCGGCCCGCGCAGCCCTTCGCGCGCAGCCATTTCACGCCCGATGAAATCCTTCTCCGGCATTGGCAGGCCCAGCGCGCGGGGGCTCACGCGGCCGTCGATCTCGGCATGGGTGAGGTAGCCCTTTTCCACCCGCATCACATTGAGCGCCTCGATGCCATAGAGCCCGCCGCCCACGCCTTCAGCCCGCGCCAGCAGCCAGCGCATCAGCGCGTTGCCATAGCGTGCGGGCACGGCCACCTCGCACCCCGCCTCGCCGCAGTAGGAGACGCCGAGCACCCGCGCGGGCACGCCCTCGATGTCCATTTCCTGAAAGCGCATGAACGCCGGCCCCGCCAGCACCTCGCGGGCCTTTGGCCCGTGCACCGCGACCTGCGCCCACTGCTCGGTCACGTCGATAATCTGCACATCCAGCTCGGGCCAGCGCACGGCAGCGCAGAATTCAAGATGGCTGAGCACCTCGGCGCTTGCGCCTGTGGTCGGGTGCAAAAGGAAGTGATCCTCGCCAAGGCGCACCACGGTGCCGTCATCCATCACGAAGCCGTCATTTCGCAGCATCACCCCGTAGCGGATGCGGCCCGGCTTCAGGCTGTGCAGCGGGGTGAGGAAGATGCGCTCGAGGAAGGCCACCGCATCCGGCCCCTGCACCTCGATCTTGCCAAGGGTGGAGACCTCGGTCACCCCCACCGCTTCGCGCACCATCTTCACCTCGCGGTCGCAGCTTTGCCGCCATGTGCGCTCATCCCCCTGCTTAAAGAGCGAGGGCCGCTGCCAGAGGCCCATTGCCACCCAGTTGGCGCTGTGATCGCGCGCGAAGCCGTCCCCCGGCATCCGCCGCTCGG
The DNA here is from genome assembly GCA_026995265.1 of Paracoccaceae bacterium. GTDB lineage: Bacteria > Pseudomonadota > Alphaproteobacteria > Rhodobacterales > Rhodobacteraceae > UBA3077. The sequence continues at coordinate 1,359 of JALWPC010000354.1, read as the reverse complement.
GCTTGAAATCCGCCCCCACATGGCGGCCGCCGAGCGCGCCGATCTGCACCGGCGTATAGGGCGGGCGGAACATGGTGGTGCCGGTTTCGGCGATCCCCTGCCCCGTAAGCCCCGCCATCACCGCCAGCGCGCCGATATTGGCGGTTTTGCCTTGGTCGGTGGCCATGCCAAGGGTGGTGTAGCGCTTCATATGCTCGACCGATTGCATGTTCTCGGCATGGGCCTGCACCACGTCTTTCACCGTCACATCATTCTGGAAATCCAGCCACGCGCGGCCCTTGGCTTCGACCTGCCAGAAGGGAGTGATTTCACAGGGGGCATCCTCGGCCTCGGGCACGTCGGCGGGGTTGCAGCCCAGCGCCCGCGCGGCGGCATCCGCCCCGCTGGTAAGCGCTGCGTGGGTGGAGAATGCGCCATTGGCCGCGCCCGTAGCCACAAGCCCCGGCACCGCGTTCTCACGCGGCACAAAGGCCGCAATATCCTCACGCCAAACGGGCCGCGCGCCCATATGGCAGGTGAGATGCACCGCGGGGTTCCACCCTCCCGCCATGGCCAGCCCCTCGGCCGCGATCCGCTCGGTATTGCCATTCCCGAACCGCACCTCCACCGCCTTCAGCCCCAGCCGCCCGCTTGTATTCACCACCTCGGCCCCTTTCAGGTGCCGAAACGCGGTTTCACTGGCGGCCTCGGGGCGCACGTCTACCAGCGTCACCTCCGCCCCCGCCTTCACGAGGTCATGGGCGGTGAGCGCGCCCTCATCATTATTGGCAAACACCACCCAGCGCTTGGCAGGCAGCACGCCGAAGCGGTGGATATAGGTGCGCAGGGCCGAGGCCAGCATAATGCCGGGGCGGTCGTTATTGGGGAAGGCAATAGGGCGCTCATGGGCACCGCCCGCCAGAATGGCGTGCTTGGCCACGATGCGCCAGAAGATTTGCTGCGGGGCGCCTTTGGCCTCGGCCAAATGGTCCGCCACCCGCTCCAGCGCGCCGTAAGTGGAGCCGTCATAGGCCCCCGTCACCGTGGTGCGCTTCATCAGGGTGACATTGGGCAGGCTGGCCAGCTCGGCCACCGCCTCGCGCACCCATGGGCGCAGGGGGGAGTCCTCGCCCTGCACGCGGCCGCCAAAGACGAAATCTTCCTCGGCCAGCACCACCCGCGCGCCGCTGCGCGCCCCCGTGAGCGCCGCCATCAGGCCCGCGGGGCCAGCGCCGATCACCAAAAGGTCACAGTGCTTCCAGGCCTTGTCATAGCTCGCCGGGTCCGCCTGCCCCGAGAGCCGCCCCAACCCGGCTGCGCGGCGGATGAGCGGCTCCCAGAGGCGATGCCACGCGCCCCGTGGCCACATGAAGGTTTTGT
>JALWPC010000353.1 GCA_026995265.1 Paracoccaceae bacterium | reverse complement strand
CATGGATTGTGTTTTTTCATGGCTTTCATATTACAAGGGTTCGCCATCTTCTTCATACTGCATGGGTTGCATGGATTGTGCTTTTTCATACCTTTCATGGCACAAGGGTTACATGGGTTTGCCATCTCCTTCATGCTGCATGGGTTGCATGGATTATGTTTTTCCATGGCCTTCATCGCACAAGGGTTTCCTTCTGCTGCTAGAGCTTTCAAAGCAGGACTCTCAGCTTCAGCCACACCCTGCATAGCAAATACTGCCAAAAATGAAAATATTAAAGTTAAATAACGCATCTTAAATCTCCTTTACCATTTTTTTTCGTGTTTCATTGAACACGGATTACAAGGATTTGCCATCTTCTTCATGGCTTTAGCATTGCATGGATTGCAAGGGTTGTGCTTCATGGTTTTCATACTGCATGGATTGCAAGGGTTGTGTTTCATGCTTTTCATACTGCATGGATTGCAAGGGTTGTGTTTCATAGCTTTAGCATTGCATGGATTGCAAGGGTTGTGCTTCATGGCTTTAGCATTGCATGGATTTGCATTGTCTCCACCCATCATACCAGAGCCCATTGAACCCATGGATGAGCATCCTGCTAAAGTTAACATCGCTATAAAGGCGAAAACGCCTAATATTCTATTCATACTTCTCTCCTTCAAATGATTAAATAACAGTATTTTTACTGCTTAAAGGTTTCTGTCGAAGCATCAATAGAATTATTACAAACAATCATTCAAGGCACATGATTATGTTTAAGGTTTCACTGCCTCAATCCGCGCCGAAACAACATAATCTTCTACACCCCGACCCGGTGCCCAATCACGAATAAATTCACGTGTCTCATCTTTGGGTTCAACAATCACTTGCTCAAAACCTGCCGCTTTGATGATCTCTATCAAATCATCCACCAATGATGCACCAGCCATACATCCAGCATGCAATACAGGATCATTTTTCATCTCTTCTGGCATTTCACATGTCGCCACCACATCTGAAATCGCCAAACGTCCACCAGATTTTAATACACGAAATGCATCCCTAAACACTTGGGGCTTATCAGGAGATAAATTAATCACACAATTGGATATAATCACATCAACACTCTCATCAGCTACGGGCAAATGTTCAATTTCACCCAATCGAAATTCAACATTAGAAAACTTTCCCTTCTCTGCAT
>JALWPC010000352.1:2453-5057 GCA_026995265.1 Paracoccaceae bacterium | reverse complement strand
AACATATCCGCCAGACCGTCCTGCATAAACAGGCTTTGCTTTTGCGCCGTTCCAACAGGGTCGGTGCAGGGGATTACGGCGATGGCGTCATAGATGCCGCGGGCTTGGGATTGGATCGCGGGGTTTTGCCAGCGGGTGGTGCGCAGCTCGGTCATAAAGCTCAGGTCGCAGCCGCATTTGAAGCGCCCCAATTGGGCGGTGCAGATGTCGTGGCGCATACAGGCGGCGTCTAGGGCGTCTACCGGTGGGGCGGCAAAGGCCGGATTGCTGGGGTAGTTCGGGCCGCACCAGTTGCCATATACGGCCACGCTTTGGGCGCTGGTGCCCAAGGGCCACAGCAGGGCGAGAAGGAAAAACAATCGTTTTATCAGGGCGCTGAACATGATAAGCTCCTATATGAATATATGCATTCTACAGAATCACCCCGTGAATTCCAAGCGCGGGGCGCGCCGCAAAAGGTCACAGTATGAATATGGAAAGCTCCTGCCCCATCCCCACCGGCCTGTGTGCCGACGAGTCCTTCCGCCTCGCGATTTACGAGAGCGGCCATGCGCTGACGGCCCGCGCGCTGGGGATTGATATTATCCACGTGCGGATGCGCCCCCGCCCGCCCACGCTGGCCTCGGATAAAACCATCAGCGGCAACGGCATTGGCGGGCTGCTGAAAACGCTGGAAAACCGCGTGATCGAGCTGTTTGGCGGGCAGATCGCCGAGGAGCATGTCTGCGGCACCAATAGCTGCTGCTCGGGCGATGTGGCGCGGATTGACGAGCTCTGCAACCTGATCGCGGGGCTGAGCGGCACCAGCGACAAGGACAACGTGTGGTTTGCGCTGGAAGACACGGCGCTGGAGATTTTTGAAGATCAGGCCTACCGCGACGCCATTTTGCCGATTGCCACCTTCCTGAATGATCAGGTGGAGGCGGGTAAGGCCGAGATCGAAGGGGCGCTGATTGATGCGGAACTCGACAAGTATCTGCCGGAGATGCCAAAGAAAAAGAGCGGCATAGGCGGGTTCTTGTTTGGGCGGTAGCTACGGGCGCATAAGGTGCGGAGAACCGCGCGCCCGAGGTGGCCACGGGCACCGTCTTTCCGCCATACCATTTTTCGCTTGTAATTCGGGGCCTGTTCCCCAAATCTGGGGGAAATAACAACCCCGAGAGTGAGCCCATGAGCACCCCCTACCCCCGCGACCTTGCCGGCTACAAAGGCCAGCCGCCCCATGCCAACTGGCCCGGCAACGCCCGCATTGCCTTGCAATTTGTCCTCAACATCGAGGAAGGCGGCGAGAATTGTGTGCTGCACGGGGACCCGGCCTCCGAGACCTTCCTGAGCGAAATCATCGGGGCCGCACCGTTTGAACATGCCCGCCATATGTCGATGGAGAGCCTTTACGAATACGGCCCGCGCGCGGGGGCGTGGCGGGTGCTGGACCTGTTCAAGGCCCACGGATTGCCGCTGACCATCTTCGCTGTTGCCATGGCCGCCGAGCGCACGCCGTGGATCATCGAGCGCGCCCTGAAGGATGGTCACGAAATCGCCAGCCATGGCCTCCGGTGGATCAACTATCACGGCGTGCCGATGGACGTGGAGCGCCAGCACATGCAGGAGGCGATGGAGATTCTCACCCGTATCGTCGGCGAGCGTCCGCTGGGCTGGTATACGGGGCGCACCTCGGCCAACACCCGCAAGCTGGTGGCGGAGTATGGCGGCTTCCTCTATGATGCCGACGACTATTCCGACGACCTCCCCTTCTGGAGCCGCTATGAGGACAACCACCTTGTGGTGCCCTATACGCTGGACACCAACGACATGCGCTTTGCCAGCCCGCAAGGGTTTAACTGCGGCGACCAGTTCTACACCTACCTGAAAGACGCCTTCGATGCGCTCTACGAGGAAGGCGAGACCGCGCCCAAAATGCTGTCCATCGGCATGCACGCCCGCATTCTCGGCCGCCCCGCGCGCATTCAGGCGATGAAGCGGTTTCTGGACTATGTCGCCAAGCATGACCGCGTCTGGGTGGCACGGCGGGTGGATATTGCCCGACATTGGCGGGCGGAGCATCCCCAAGCGGTGTAGCCCCGCTGACAAAGCGAGGTTTTCCCCTTTGCCGCCCGTGCATTTGGCCAGCGCCCATAACGCCCTGTCGGGCGACTTTTCGCCAAAGGCGAAAATGCGTGTGCGACGCGATGGCGGCGCGTCAACCATTGCACCTGTGGCGAGGTCGCGCCCGCGCCGCCTTCAAACGTTAGCGCATGTTGCGGGGGCCGAAAGGGGCTTTGCCCCTCTGGCGCAAGCGCCATTCACCCCAGAGTATTTTTGAAAAATAGAAGTTTAGACGCCTTCTATTTTTCAGAAATACTCCGGGGGAGCGAAGCGGGGGCAGCGCCCCCTCGGCACTGGCCACTAGCGCAGCATTTGCAGCGCGGCGCGGGCGCGACCTCGCCACAAGAGCAATGTTTGACGCGCCGCCTGCCGAGCCGAAGGCGAGGCGCGGTTCCGGTGCTTTAGCACCGGAAACTGGAGTTATGGATAATCGTTTGGGGGAGCGAGCCCGTTCCGTCGATGATCAATTGCCAAGCATTCTCCTATCACCTAAGATCA
>JALWPC010000352.1:0-2353 GCA_026995265.1 Paracoccaceae bacterium | reverse complement strand
ATGGAGCACGGGCTTTATGTGCTGGAAGGCAAAGCCGTTTATCGGCTCAATGACGACTGGGTGGAGGTCGAGGCCGGAGATTTCATGTGGCTGCGCGCCTTTTGCCCGCAGGGCTGCTATGCGGCGGGGCCGGGGCCGTTTCGCTACCTGCTATATAAGGACGTCAACCGCCACCCCAAGCTCGGGCCGGTGGTGAAATGATCGTCGCCGCACCGCTGACCGCCGAGGCCTTCGCGCCTTACGGCGATGTGATCGAAGCCAAAGGCGACCCGAGTTTTTTCATCAATGCGGGCAAGTGCGGGCGCTTTCACGACCTCGCCAGAACCGATTTCAGCGAGGGCAAGGCGGGGATCAGCCTTGCCCATGGCACCCCCTACCCCCTGCCTCTCAACCTCGCCCTGATCGAGCGCCACCCGCTCGGGAGCCAGATGTTTATGCCCCTGAATGACGCGCCGTTTCTGTTGGTGGTCTCGGACGGGCCGGAGGCCACGCCAAAAGCCTTTATCACCAATGGCGCGCAGGGGGTGAACTATCATCGCGGCACATGGCACGGGGTGCTGACCCCGCTCAACGCCCCGCAACCATTCCTGATTGTCGATTATATCGGCAAGGGCGACAACCTCGAAGAGCACCATTTTTCAACCCCGTTTCAGGTCACCATCCCAAATGCTTAGCCCCATCCTGTTTGGCAATGGCGCGATAGAGCGCGCCGCGCACCTGCGCAATGACGCCGCCGCCCAGGCCCAAATGCAAGCCAGCCCCGGGGCGCGTTTTATGGCCCTGTGGCGCGGGCATGTGCTGGTGACCGACGCCCCCGAAATCGCCTGGCTCACCCGCGCGGAAGCCAGAAGGGCCAGCGATGGTGCCCCTCTGTTTCTGGGCCTGCTCAACGGACAGCCCCGCTATGCCCTCGATATTCCCGACTGGGAAGAGGCAGGCGAAGATGAGGGGCAGTTCCAGAAAACCGAAGCGGTGCACCCCGCCCTCACCGGCACCTTCCGCGATGTCCGCAGCCTGTTCTTTCGCCTGCCAGACGCCAGCCTCGGCGACGTCGCCACGGCGAAATCCCTGCTGCACTGGCACAGGTCCCACCGCTATTGCGGCGCTTGCGGCCATAAAACCACCCGCACCCATGGGGGGTGGCAGCTTTCATGCACACACTGCGCCCTGGTGGTGTTCCCGCATATCGAGCCGGTGGTGATCATGGTGGTAACGCGCGGCAACAAAACCCTGCTGGGCCGCTCCCACGGCTGGCCCGCGGGGATGTTTTCGCTGCTGGCGGGCTTCATGGAACCAGGCGAAACCATCGCCGAAGCGGTGCGCCGCGAGGTGATGGAGGAAACGGGGGTGAAGGTTGGCAAGGTTAAGGTGCTGGACAACCAGCCCTGGCCCTTCCCCAGTTCGCTGATGATCGGCTGCCATGCGGAGGCGCTTTCAGAAGACATTAACCTTGATCCGGTAGAGTTGGAGGCCGCCCTCTGGGCCAGCCGCGAGCGGGTGATGGAAACGCTGGATGGCTCTGACCCCAGCTTCCAACCCGCCCGCAAAGGCGCGATTGCACGGAATTTGCTGGATAGATGGCTGGCGGGTATTATATAAGGGCCGGAAACGTCTTGAGGGTCGAACATGGAACTGTCATACCAAAACACAATCAACGTGCCGCAAGCCTTCGCCTTTGCCCGCGCCACCGATTTCGAGCGGTTCGAGGCCGAGGGTTTCGGCAACCTCGCCCCCTTCGAGCCGCGTAATGACATTCGTGCACCCGCGCTCGGCGCCCGCTGGCGCACGGCGGCCGAATTTCAGGGGCGCCCCCGCCGCTTCGTGCTGGAATTGCTGGACATAGACGCGCCCGGCAAGCTGGTGCTGGGCAATAAATCCGAAAAGTATGACGTGGAGGCGCGGTTTACCTTCACCGAGGCCGGAGCAGAGGCAACGGCGTTTGCATTTAGCCTGAACGCCAAGGCCCAGTCGATCACCGGTAAGCTGATACTGCAAACCATCCAACTGGCCCGCGCGCGGATTGTAAAATCCATGCAGGCAGATTTTGACAAGATGGCGGAACGGATGGAAGCGGCGTATCGGGCGGAAGGGTGAGGACCCCATCGGTGGGCGGGATTAAACGCAGGTCTTTTCGGTGCTAACGCACCGAACCACGCCTCGCCTTCGGCTCGGCAAGCGGCGCGTCAACCATTGCGCCTGAGGCGAGAATCTGCCCGCGCCGCGCGGTGAGGTTTGCGGTTGTGGCGAGGCCGATAAGGGGCGCTGCCCCTCGCTGCGCTCACCCCGGGATATTTGGCCAATTTGGAATGCATATACGCTTGAACTTGAAGCCCTGCGGTGCTGGCCACAAGCG
>JALWPC010000351.1 GCA_026995265.1 Paracoccaceae bacterium | reverse complement strand
AGAAGTGCCGCGGCTGGCGGATGTGCGTGTCCGGCTGCCCCTATAAGAAGGTTTACTACAACTGGGAAAGCGGCAAATCGGAAAAATGCACCTTCTGCTATCCGCGCATTGAAAGCGGTATGCCGACGGTGTGTTCTGAAACCTGCGTGGGCCGGATTCGCTATCTCGGCGTTATCCTTTATGATGCTGACCGTATCGCGGATATGGCCAATACCGCCAACGAGAAGGACCTTTACCAGTCCCAGCTCGACATGTTCCTGAACCCCAACGACCCCGCCGTGGCGGCGCAGGCCCTGGCGGACGGGGTGCCGCAGGACTGGATCGAGGCGGCGAAAAATTCGCCTGTCTACAAGATGGCGATTGACTGGAAAATCGCCTTCCCGCTGCACCCGGAGTATCGCACCCTGCCGATGGTCTGGTATATCCCGCCGCTCTCGCCCATCCAGAACGCCGCAGAGGCGGGCGCGATCGGCATTGACCGCGACATGCCGGATGTAAAATCGCTGCGCATTCCGGTGCGCTACCTTGCCAATATGCTCACCGCTGGCGACGAGGCCCCGATTGTTACGGCGCTGGAGCGGATGCTGGCCATGCGCGCCTATATGCGGAGCAAAACCGTGGACGGGGTGATTGACGAGGCCATTGCCGAGCGGGTCGGGCTGGATGTGAAGCTCATTGAGGACATGTATCACATCATGGCGATTGCCAATTATGAAGACCGCTTTGTGGTGCCCACCACCCACCGCGAAACCGTTGAGGACGGGATGAACATCCGCACCGGACAGGGCTTCACCGATTGCAACGGCTGCTCGACCGGCATTTCCAAAGGCTCGATGTTTGGCAGCAAAAAGCCCGATAAGGGCTTTAACATTCCGCCGATGCCCGCCGCAGCACGGGGGGCCTCCTGATGCATATGCCGATCAAAGCCCTCTCGGCCCTGCTGAGCTATCCGACGCCGGAGCTACAGCAAGCGGGTGACGAGCTAAAGGCCGCCTTGCAGCAGGGAGACCTGCTGCCGGAGGCCACGCTTGCAGCCCTTGGCGCGCTCATAGATACGCTGGCGCAGAGCGATATTTACGAGCTGCAGGAAACCTATGTCGCCCTGTTTGACCGCTCCAAAACCCTGAGCCTCAACCTGTTTGAGCACGTCCACGGCGAAAGCCGGGACCGCGGCGGGG
>JALWPC010000350.1 GCA_026995265.1 Paracoccaceae bacterium | reverse complement strand
GCACCTTGGCGTGGTGCCGGGCCGCCACCTTGGGCCGCAACAGCGGGATCAGCCAGGAAAGCGGCGGTTTAAGGTAGCGCTTCAGGTCCACCTCCAGAATGGTTTTCACATTCGGGGCCAGCGCCACCGCCTCGGCCACCAGTTGCGCCACTTCGGTTTTGGGGAACGGCGCCAATGTGACCACCACCTTTGCCCCGGTTTCCCGCAGAATCGCACCGATTTGCTCGGCGGAAAGCAAGGGGTTGATCGGGTTGACGATCCCCGCTGTCGCCCCCGCCAGAAAGGTCAGCACCGCCTCGTTACAGTTGGGCAGGATATAGGCGACCACGTCTTTCTCGCCCACCCCGAGGCTGCGAAACAGGTTGGCGCATTGGGCCACGCGCTCGCGCAGGCCGGTCCAGGTGAAGGTCTCTTCCGGGTCCGTCGGGCCGGATTTGAGCATAAATGTCAGGGCCTTATGGTTCGGGTATTTATCGGCGGTCTGCGAGAGGAGTTCAAAAATGGTGTTGGCGCTCCAGCGGGCCGAAACATCCATCTCTTTCTCGACGGCGATTTTGTCTTGAATACTTGCAACTTCCACGCTTCATTCCTCCGTTTTTTCAAGAGGATACCCCAAACGCGGCGCAGAGCAAGGAAAAGATTAACCAAGCTGACCTTCGGTAAACTGGAGCTTGGCAAGGCGGGCATAAAGGCCGTTTTCGGCGACCAGCTCGTCATGGGTGCCCTCGGCCACCACTTTGCCCGCGTCAAACACCACAATCCGGTCGGCCTTTTTCACCGTTGCCAGCCGGTGGGCGATAATCAGGGTGGTGCGTTCAACCGCCATGGCCTCGACGGCCTGCTGCACCAGGCGCTCGGATTCCGCATCCAGCGCCGAGGTGGCTTCATCGAGCAGCAGAATCGGCGCATCCCGCAGGATGGCCCGCGCAATGGCAATGCGCTGTTTTTGCCCGCCCGACAGCATCACCCCGCGCTCGCCCACATAAGAGTCATAGCCCTCGGGCAGCTTGCTGAGGAACTCGTGCGCGGCGGCGGCCTTGGCGGCCTCGACCACCTCGGCATCGGTGGCATCGGGGCGGCCAAAGCGGATGTTTTCCATTGCCGAGGTGGCAAAGATCACCGGCTCCTGGGGCACTAGCGCCATTTGCCGGCGCATGGCCTCGCGGCTGAGGTTTTTCAGGGGCACGCCTTCCAGCGTAATCTCGCCCTCATTAGCTTCATAAAACCGCATAAGCAGTTGGAATATAGTCGATTTACCCGCGCCAGACGGGCCAACCAGCGCCACGGTCTCGCCCGGATTTATCCGCAGGTTCAGCCCGCTGAGCGCCGCCACTTTCGGGCGGGCGGGGTAGTAAAAGGTCACATCCTTAAAGGCAATTTCGCCATGAACAGGGGTTGCCAGCGGCGCAGGCGTGGCGGGGTCCTCTATCGGGTCCTTGGCGTTGATCAGCTCCACCAGCCGCTCGGTCGCCCCCGCGGCGCGCTGCAACTCGCCCCAGATTTCAGAGAGCGCCCCCACGGCCCCCGCCACCATCACCGCATAGATCACAAACTGCACCAGTTGCCCCGCCTGCATATCGCCGGACTGCACAAAGCCGGTGCCCATCCACAGCACCGCGACAATGCCGGTGAACACCAGAAAGATGATCGAGGCGGTCATGATCGAGCGGGTGATGATCCGCTTTTTGGCGGTCTCGAATCCGGCTTCGATCAGCCCGCTATAGGTGGCGCGGCTTTCGGGTTCGTGGGTATAGGCCTGCACGGTTTGCGCCGCCAGCAGGGTTTCGGAGGCCATGCCGGAGCTGTCGGCAATCCGGTCCTGACTCTCGCGCGAGAGGTTGCGCAGCTTGCGCCCGAACACCACGATCGGCACGATGACCAGCGGCACCGTGAGCAGCACCATCCCCGTGAGGTAGGCCGAGGTATAGAGCATAAAGCCCATACCGCCGAGAAACATCAGCACGTTGCGCAGGGCCACCGAGATGGAAGAGCTGATCACCGAGAGGATCAGCGTGGTGTCGGTGGTGAGGCGTGAAAGCACCTCGCCCGTCATGATTTTTTCGTAAAACACCGGCGACATGCCGATGACTTTGTTATAAACCGCCTGCCGGATGTCGGCAATCACCCGCTCGCCAAGCCGCGTCACAAGGTAAAACCGCAGCGCCGTGCCAAGGGCCAGCGCGCCCGCGATGATGATCGCATACACAAAAACATGGTCGATATTGGCAAGGTTATCCTGCGAAAAACTGTCAATCACCCCGCGCACCACCAGCGGGAAGCTCAGCGAAAGGCCAGCGGTGAGGATAAGCGCCCCCAGCGCCCCCCACATCAGCCCGCTATATGGCTTCAAAAATGGCATGAGCTGGCGCAGCGGCCCAACGGTTTTGGCCTTTGGGCGATCTTCGAGCTTTGCTTTTGCCATGGCGGCCCCCTTTGTTTGCTCCCAGCAAATAAGCCTCGGCGCGGGCAAGCACAAGGGACGAATTATCACATTTGAATGTTTGGAGCGGGTGATGGGAATCGAACCCACGTATTCAGCTTGGAAGGCTGCTGCTCTACCATTGAGCTACACCCGCACCCCGCGCTGCTTATAGCGACAAGGGTGCCGCAGGTTCAACTCTAAAAAAAAGTTTCTTTTTCGAGTTAATTACGCCATATTGTTGGCGTGTCTGCGGGAATCGCAGGTTCTCTGAATGGGGCCGCCAGTGCCACAAACCACATCAGGAAGGATAGTAAAGATGAAAAAATTAATTGCTTCTGCAATCACCCTCTTTTCCGCGACTGCCGCAAGTGCCGGTTCGGTTGTTTTCACGGCGCCGGAGGTTGTGAACATTGAAGAACCCGCCAGCATGGGCGGTTCCGGCGCATGGCTTATCCCGCTTATCATCGCCGCTATCATTTTGCTGGCCATTCCCAAGAACAACAATCAGGTTCTCAACGCCGCTCGCTAACGGTTCCAAACCATGGCATGGGCCTGTAAGTATCGGCGCATGGGCGGGTTATACCTGCTCATGCGCCTTCTCGTTTGCGCCTGTCTGGCCACGCCGGCCGGGGCGCAACAAAGCCTGTTCTACCCCATGCAGCAAAACTGGGGGCCAAAAGGTGAGTCGGTTAATATATCCGTTTTCGTGTTTAACGATGTAAACCGGAATGGCATCTATGATCTGGGAGACCGCCCCTTCGCGGGGGTCGCCGTTGGCCTTAGCCAAAACGACGCACCGTTGCGGCTGGACCGCAGCAATGTAAACGGTTTTACAAATTTCCCTGCGGGGTTGAAGACAACAGACGCTGTTATAACGGCACCCGGCACATTTGCCTTTGAAACCTTCCCGCCGCCGGGATGGGAGGTCAGCACTGGGAATCGGGTGCAAACCAAGGAAATTTCTGCCGCTCCCGGGGCGAAAACCGGCCTGATCGTAAGCGGCGAGGTGCCCGCACCGGTGGGCCTGCGGCGTTATCTGTTTGTGCGCGGCACTTATGGCATGTCCGGTACCGGCAGCGTGATCCTTTTGCAGGGGGATAAGGTTCTGGGCGAAAAGGAGCTGGCACGCGGGGAGGAGTTCCTCTGGCCCCTGCCCCCGGGGGCGTATGTGCTCGAGGCGGGGGGCACCCGCCACCCGTTCTCCATTGCCACCTTGCCCGTGGACGTGGGCACCCTGCGCCCTGCCCCGATAAGCACCGCCACCGGCCGGTTGATCGATTTCGAGAACATGGCCCCAACGGGGCTGTTGAAAGCGCCCAACGGCTATGGCGGGTTGAACTGGTTTAACCTCAACATTATGTCCACCACCCTGATGCCAAGCTCGGTGGGCTATGTGAACGGAGCAACCAGTGGCAACCATATCCTTTACACCAGTGCGGGCCACCCGACCCGCATATATAGCGACACCCCGTTTGACCTGCTCTCGGTGAACCTGTCGGCGGCGTGGCCGGTTTCGGAAGGGGAAACCGTGGTGTTTGACTATTTCCGTGGCGACGAGCCTCTGTGGCAGGAGCGCATCGGCGTGTCCGCATTCGGGGCGATCAGTTACCAGCCGCTAATCACAGGTGTGACACGGATTGAAATATCCACCGCCCATTACTGGCAGGCGGTGCTGGATGACCTCGTGGTGGAGTAACTTCCCGCTTTTGCCCCGCTTCCAGCTCTGCTAAGAGAGGGCGGAAATGGAGGCCCGAATGGAATTTGCCAGCATAATCCTTGCCGCCGGAAAAGGCAGCCGCATGAAATCCGACCTGCCCAAGGTGATGCACGAGGTCGGCCATGCCCCGATGATCGACCACGTGCTGAAAAGCGCGGGCGAAGCGGGGGCGGCGCGGCAAATCGTGGTGGTCGGCTTTGGTGGCGAGATGGTGGCCGCCCATGTGAACGGGCGCGCCGAAACCGTGGTGCAGACCGAGCTAAACGGCACCGGCGGCGCGGCTTTGGAGGCGCGGGCAGCGCTTGCGGGCTTTGCCGGTGATGCCATTGTGCTTTATGGCGACGGCCCTTTTGTGACGCCTGACACCATGCGCGCAGTGCTGGCCAAGCGGGCCGAAGGGTTTGACGTGGTCGCCGTGGGCTTCCGGCCGGATGACCCGAGCGGCTATGGCCGGATGATTGCCAACGGCGACGCGCTGTCGGGCATTGTCGAGCACAAGGATTGCAGCGCCGTCCAGCGGGACATCACCCTGTGCAACCTTGGCGTGATCGCCGCCCAAGCAGAGCTGCTGTTTGAATTGCTTGATCAGGTGGGCAACGATAACGCCAGCGGCGAATATTACCTGACCGATGTCATCGGGCTGGCCCATAGGGCGGGCAAGCGCTGCGGTGTGGTGGAATGCCCTGCCGAAGAGGCCACCAGCGTGAATTCCCGCGCACAACTGGCGGCGGCCGAGGCGGTGTTTCAGGCCCGCGCCCGCCGGGCCGCCATGGAGAAAGGCGCCACCTTGCAAGCCCCCGAAACCGTGTTTTTCGCGCTCGATACGGAGCTGGGCGCGGATGTAACCATCGAGCCCAACGTGGTGTTTGGCCCCGGGGTGAGCGTGGAATCCGGCGCACGCATCCGCGCCTTCAGCCACCTTGAGGGCTGCCGCGTGGCTAAGGGCGCCATTGTCGGCCCCTATGCCCGCCTGCGCCCCGGGGCAGACATCAACGCGGGGGGCAAGGTCGGCAATTTTGTTGAAATCAAGAATGCGGTTGTGGGCGCGGGGGCCAAGATCAACCATCTTTCCTACGTTGGCGACGCGGAAATTGGCGCGGGCAGCAATATCGGCGCAGGGGTAATTTTCTGCAATTATGACGGGGTGTTCAAGCACCATTCGACATTGGGCGAGCGGGTGTTCGTGGGCTCCAACTCGGCGTTGGTCTCCCCTGTGAATATCGGCGATGATGCGTTGATCGGCACTGGCAGCGTTGTCATCAAAGATGTGCCCGCGGGCGATCTGGTGCTGGCGCGCGCCCAGCAGGTCAACAAACCGGGCCGTGGCAAGCGGCTGATGGACAGGCTGCGAGCCAGAAAGAAATGAACCCGCTCGACACCCTGCGCGCCGCGGGCAATGCCGAAAAAGCCGCCGAAATGGCCGCTTATCACAAGCAAACCCGCGAGGTTCTTGGCGTTGCCAACCCGCAGATTGACGGCTTTGTCAAAACATGGCGCGCCGCGCTAAGCCTTGATGACCGCCTCGCGCTGGCCCACGACCTCTGGCAAAGCGACGTGTTCGAGGCCCGTATTGCCGCCGCCAAACTGCTGACCCAGGCCCGCATCCGCCCCGACGATGCCGCTTGGACGCTGATCCGGTCCTGGGTGCCGGAATTTGATAGCTGGGCCATTGCCGACCACGCCAGCACCGCCGCCGCCAAGCGCCTAGTCGCCAACCCCGCGCGGCTGGATGAAGTAGATGCCTGGACCCACGCCAAACATATGTGGACCCGCCGCGCCGCGCTGGTGACCACCCTGCCCTGGGCCAAGCTCAACCACCCAACGCCCGCGCAAACCAAAGCCCGCGAGCGCATTCTCGGCTGGGCTGCGCGCTATGTGGATGACCATGAGTGGTTCATGCAAAAGGCCGTGGCGTGGTGGCTGCGCGACCTCTCCAAGCACGATGCCGCCCGCACACGCGCGTTTCTTGATAAGCACGGCGACCGGATGAAGCCCTTTGCCAGCAAAATCGCGGGCAAGTATTTGTAAGCAGGTTTCGTCCCCATCGCTCCTCCCCCCGCTTGCGGGGGGAGGTCGGGAGGGGGGCTTACAGCATCTCGGCCAAATAGTGCCCCGTATGGCTGCCCGCCACCTTCGCCACCTGCTCCGGCGTGCCCGTGGCCACAATCTCGCCGCCGCCATCGCCGCCCTCGGGGCCAATGTCGATGATGTAATCCGCCGTCTTGATCACGTCAAGGTTATGCTCGATCACCACCACCGTGTTGCCCTGGTCCACCAGTTCATGCAGCACCTCCAGCAGCTTTTTCACATCTTCAAAGTGCAGCCCCGTGGTCGGTTCATCAAGGATATAGAGCGTGCGCCCCGTGGAGCGTTTGGAAAGCTCTTTGGAGAGCTTCACCCGCTGCGCCTCGCCGCCGGAAAGCGTGGTCGCCTGCTGGCCAACCTTGATATAGCCCAGGCCCACCCGCAAGAGCGCGGTCATTTTGTCCCTGATTGCGGGCACCGCCTTGAAGAACGCCGCCGCTTCTTCAACTGTCATATCAAGAACATCGGCTATGCTCTTGCCTTTGAACAATATTTCCAAAGTCTCACGGTTAAAGCGTTTGCCCTTGCAGCTTTCGCATTCCACATACACATCCGGCAGGAAGTGCATTTCGATCTTGATCACCCCGTCGCCCTTGCAGGCCTCGCAACGCCCGCCTTTCACGTTAAAGCTAAACCGCCCGGGCTTATACCCCCGCGCCCTGGCCTCCGGCAGGCCAGCGAACCAGTCGCGAATGGGCGTAAACGCCCCCGTATAGGTGGCCGGGTTGGAGCGCGGCGTGCGCCCGATCGGGCGCTGGTCAATGTCAATCACCTTGTCAAGGTGCTCCAGCCCTGTGATCGCCTTGCAAGGTGCCGGAATTTGTCGCGCACGATTCAGGCGCATCGAGGCAGTCTTGAACAGGGTTTCAATGGTCAGGGTGGATTTCCCGCCTCCCGAAACTCCGGTGACGCAGGTAAACACGCCAAGCGGGAAGGTCGCCGTCACCCCCTTCAGGTTATTCCCCGTCGCCTCCTTGACCACAACCTTTTTGCCATTGCCCTTCCGGCGCTCCGGCGGCACCGGAATGGAGCGCTTGCCGATGAGATATTGCCCCGTGATCGAATCCGCATTGGCGGCAATCTCTTCAGGCGTCCCCTCGGCAATAATCTCGCCCCCATGAATCCCCGCCCCCGGGCCGATGTCCAGCACGTGGTCCGCCTCGCGAATGGCTTCCTCGTCATGCTCGACCACCAGCACCGAATTCCCCTGGTCCCGCAGGTTTTTCAGCGTTTCCAGCAGCCGCCCGTTGTCGCGCTGATGCAGGCCGATGCTCGGCTCATCCAGCACATAAAGCACGCCCGTGAGGCCGGAACCTATCTGGCTGGCCAGCCTGATCCGCTGGCTCTCGCCGCCAGAAAGCGTGCCCGAGGCCCGCGCCAGCGTCAGGTAATTCAGCCCCACATTCACCAAAAACCCGAGCCGCTCGCGAATTTCCTTCAAAATCGCCCGCGCGATCTCGTTTTTCTGCTGGCTCAGCTTGGCAGGCACCGCCTCCACCCAGTCCAGCGCCTCCTGAATGGATAGCTGCACCACCTGCCCCGCGTGCATTCCGGCGATTTTCACCGCCAGCGCCTCGGGTTTCAGCCGGTAGCCGTCGCAGGCCGCGCAATGCTTGGTGTTCTGATAGCGCTCGAATTCCTCGCGTATCCAGTTGCTATCCGTTTCCCGATAGCGCCGCTGCATGTTGGGGATGACCCCTTCAAAGGGCCGCGTCACCTCGTAAACCCGCCCGCCCTCGTCATAACGGAACCTGATCTCCTCGCCCTTGGAGCCATAGAGCATGACCTGCCGCACGTTCTCCGGCAATTCACTCCACGGCTGGGATTTATTGAACTTATAGTGTTTGGCAATCGCCTCAATCGTCTGGCGGAAATACGGCGATTTCCCCTTCGCCCACGGCGCCAACGCCCCGTTGATCAGGGAAATGGACGTATCCGGCACGATCAGGTTTTCATCAAAAAACATCTCGACGCCTAGGCCGTCGCAGGCCGGACAGGCCCCGAAAGGCGCGTTAAAGGAAAACAGCCGCGGCTCGATTTCGGGGATGGTAAAGCCGCTGACGGGGCAGGCGTAGTTCTCGGAAAACACATGCCGCTCGGCCTCGTCATCGGCGATTTCCAGCACCGCGATACCATCGGCAAGGTCCAACGCCGTGCGCAGGCTGTCCGCCAGCCGTGTTTCCAGCCCGGGTTTCAGCACCAGCCGGTCCACCACCACATCTATATTGTGGCGGAATTTCTTGTCCAGCACCGGCGGCTCGTCCAGCTCGTAGAATTCGCCATCCACCTTGACCCGCTGAAAGCCCTTTTTGCGCAACTCGGCAAAATCCTTGGCGTATTCGCCCTTGCGGTCCCGCACGATCGGGGCCAGCAGATAAGCCCGCGTGCCCTCCTCCATCGCCATGATCCGGTCCACCATCTCGCTGACCTGCTGGGCCTCGATGGGCAACCCCGTGGCTGGCGAATAAGGCGTGCCAACGCGGGCAAACAGCAGGCGCAGATAGTCATAAATCTCGGTCACCGTGCCAACGGTCGAACGCGGGTTTTTGCTCGTCGTCTTCTGCTCAATGGAAATCGCGGGGGAGAGGCCGGAAATATGGTCCATATCCGGCTTTTGCATCATGTCCAGAAATTGCCGCGCATAGGCGCTCAGGCTTTCCACATAGCGCCGCTGGCCCTCGGCATAGATGGTGTCAAAGGCAAGGCTGGATTTCCCCGAGCCCGAAAGCCCGGTGATCACCACCAGCTTGTCGCGCGGAATATCCACATCCACCGACTTCAGATTATGCGCCCGCGCGCCCCGCACTTCGATATTCTTCAGCATTCCCGCCCCCGTTTCAGCCCTGCTACCACAGCCCCTTGCGGAAAACAAATATGAGAACAATCCGCGAACTTTGCAAGCGATTTTCCCGATTTCACGGCGAATTCCGGTAATATTCTCTTTTTTGAATATTAGGACTTGATTCTTGATGCAGGTCAACTATCTGTAGGCCCAACATTGTCACACACAAGGGAGAGTCCCATGAATATGCCATTTGGCCGCCCCGCCGCCGCAAAGCCCATTGCCCCTGCCGAGGCGATTGCAAAAGTCAACGCAAACCAAGCTACGCTGATTGACGTGCGCGATATTAACGAGCTGATGTCTTCGGGCACCGCCAAGGGGGCGCTGCACATTCCGCTGATGATGATGCAGACCAAGGCCGACCCGCGCCACCCCGAGTTCCACCCCGAGCTGGACGTGAACAAGCCGGTGATCGTCTATTGTGCCTCCGGCGCGCGTTCCGGCATGGCGGCGCAAATTCTGGCCGCCAACGGGTTTAAAGAGGTGTATAACCTCGGCGGGCTGATGCACTGGTATCAGGGCGGCGGCGAGATTGTCCGCGCGGCCTGATCGCCAAGCTTTAGCAAGAAATTCGGCCGGAGATGTCTCCGGCCTTTTTTTTAGCTGAATACGCCCGGAACGGGGCCAGAAACAAGCGCCGCACCGGCAACGCGGCGCCGGCAAGACCTTGCAACACAGCGCCATGCCAGACGCGCCGCGCGGTTTTGTATAGCCTAACGACAAAAGTATGACGCTATGATGCATGAGCTATTCTATAGCCTGACGACTCAATTTTGAACCCGGTTCTGATGTGCACCTGGCCCCCGCGCCGATTTCCCTGTTCTGAGTCAGGACGGTTCCGCACATTCGCCCCAGGAAACACCTGCCACAAACGCCAAATTCGCAGCGCGGCGCGGGTGCAATCCCGCCAGGCAAAGCATACCTTGACGCGCCGCCCCGCCGAGCCGAAGGCGAGGCGCGGTTCCGGTGCTTTAGCACCGGAAATGCCGCGGGTTCCGGCGGTCCTGCCTGTAAGTATCGCGCTGAAAGCACCAGCGTTTCGACTCTATGATTTGTGCCTAAATACAGGGCCGAAACGTTTTAAGTATGGCAACGGGTCAAACGATACATACCCCTGTAGACATGTCTTATTTGACATGTCTACACGGGTATGTATCAGCATGCCCGGCGTATCGGCAGGCGCAAACGCCCAAACAGGCCAAGGCACCCCGACCCCTTCGGCTGTCTCGAGGCGGGCTGGTCGAAACCGGGATCAAATAAAAGTTGTTAAGCTATAGTGTTTGCAGCCGCGTATCAGGGTTTGGTCAAATGGGGAAAATCCCCACAGATGGTTACAGCCCGTGCGGGCTGCAATTTTAGATGGAATGTCCAGATAATGGTGCGGTCGAGAAGACTCGAACTTCCACGGGTTTTACCCCACAGCGACCTCAACGCTGCGCGTCTACCAATTCCGCCACGACCGCATCTCGAGGCTGAGCAGCGTATAGCACCCTGATTTCGGGAAGGAAAGAGCCAAAAGCAAAGCAAGGCACAAAAAAACCCGCCTGAAATAAGCGGGCCTTTTCAAGATGTTGCGCTAATTTAGTTGCTGGCGCCTGTCGAGAAGAAGCCGCCGCCCGAATCATCCGGGGCAGCAGGTGCCGTGCCAAAGGCCGGAACCACGCCACCCGGGGATGTCGGGGCCACAGGTGGCAGGCCGCGCAGGGTGTTGGCCAGGCTCACCGCCACGGTGGCCCGCATTGCGCCGCTTTCACCGGTAATCGATTCCTGCCCGCTGGCAAAAGCCAGTGAGGCATTGTCGAGCCACTGCGCGCCGCGCTCAACGTTCTTTTTCCCCTCAAAGCCAAAGCCGAGTGCGAGATGGTAAGCCAACAGCTCTTCATATCCCGCCTGGCCCGTGCCAACCAGCGCCATGATAGAGGCCAGCGCCACAGCCGCATTATCGGTGCTATAGCCAACACCGAGGCACACTTTGGCGATGCCTTCAAGCGAGGCCACACTGGTGCCGGAGCCGCTCACCCAGGACTGAAGCTCGGATTTGGCGGCACCCGCATCGTTCAGCGAAACCGTGGTTACGTATGGCTCCAGCGTGGGGGCAAAGGCTTCGCACTGGGCCTGAATATCGGCGCGCGAGGTGCCCTGCACCGAAGCGGCCAAGCGGTCGCCCTCGTCTATGGCATAGGCGCGCAAATTGCAGAATTGCGCCTCGATCGAATTGGGCTGGATGCCCGAAATACACAGCTCGTTCATCGAGGGTTCCTGCGAGGTCACGAACACCGGCAGGCCATTGGGGCTGGTTTGCGCGGTCGAGCCACCCGAGCCAAAATCATTGGCGGGGTTGCTGGCTTGCAATGCGTTGCCTTGCCCAAGGCCGGTGCTTCCACCGCCCTGTTGCTGCTCCATAAAGGCAATCAACAGGCCGCGCGTGCCGTTCGGGTCTGTTAGCAGAATGCGGCTGGTTTCCGCCCCGCCTTGCTCGGCCCGCTGGTAGGATGTCAGCAGAAAATCCTTTTGATACGGGGTGAGCTCGCCGGTCACCGGAAAGTTCATGAACGCCTGATAGTCGCTGATCGCCGCGCGTGTACGTCGACCAAAAACGCCGTCCGGCGAACCGGCGGGAAAATTAAAATAATTGAGCGCGGTTTGCACGGCGCGGTTTTCTGTGCGCTGGGCGCTGGAGGCGGTGGAGCGGGTGTTGTTGCGGCGGTTATTGGCCACACCGGCCACGATTGCCCCGCCGATCAATGCACCGATAATGGCGGCACCGGCATCTCCGCCCGCGGCGGCGCGGTTCATTGGCAGGGTCGCCCCGGCGGCGGATAGCGCCAGAATCATGGCCGAAGATGTAAGATGCTTTTTCATGCTATAAACTCCTTCAAAATTCATGTGAATTCAACCTATACATAACGCACGATTCGGGGAAGTAAATGATTTCGGACAAGTTGAGCGGATTTTGGTATGGTTGAATGGCTGGTTTCAAAAGGGCTGACCCCTTATCCGGATGCGCTGGCGCATATGGAGGCGCAGGTAGACGGCATTTTGGCGGGCACCGCGCCGGAGCAGATATGGCTGGTTGAACATCCCCCTATGTATACCGCCGGCACCAGCGCCAAAAAGGCAGACCTGATCGCCCCGAACCGGTTTGACGTGTTCGAAAGCCGCCGTGGCGGTGAATACACCTATCATGGCCCCGGGCAGCGGGTGGCCTACGTCATGCTGGACCTCAACAAACGCGGTCGGGATGTGCGGGCCTATGTTGGCAAGCTGGAGGCGTGGGTTATAGCGACTCTCGCCGAATTCAGCGTGCAGGCGGGCAGCCGCCAGGGCCGCGTGGGCGTATGGGTGGAGCGCCCGGAGCGCCCTGCCCTGCCGGATGGCCGCGTGGCCGAAGACAAAATCGCCGCTATAGGCGTGCGCATCCGCCGCTGGGTCACTTTTCACGGCATTTCCATCAATGTCGAGCCGGATCTGAGCCATTATAGCGGCATTGTGCCCTGCGGCATTTCCGATTACGGGGTTACCAGCCTGGTAGACCTCGGCATTCCGGCCACAATGGACGACCT
This sequence comes from Paracoccaceae bacterium, assembly GCA_026995265.1. Taxonomy (GTDB): domain Bacteria; phylum Pseudomonadota; class Alphaproteobacteria; order Rhodobacterales; family Rhodobacteraceae; genus UBA3077. Next base: position 5,964 of record JALWPC010000350.1, on the reverse strand, counting down.
TGATATGGCCCTTGAGCGGCGCTTTGCCGATATTTTCGGCCTCTAGTCACTTTCATGAGAATGCGACACTATTGCATTGAACATTTCGTAATATTCCGTCTATATTCAACAAGCACAAGTTAGCATTTTCAAGGAGAACCCTATGCTCAAGGCACTATTTCTGACCACCTTTGTTGCCAGTGGCGCGCTTTCGACCGCGGCCTATGCCGCAGGGGACGCCGATGCCGGTGAAAAACTGTTCAAGCGCTGCAAATCCTGCCACGGTATCGTGGATGGTGACAACACCATCGTGCGCGGTGGCCGCACCGGCCCGAACCTTTTTGGTGTGATCGGCCGCAGCGCCGGGGCCGTCGAGGGGTTCCGCTACGGCGATTCCATGGTAGCTGCAGGCGAAGCAGGTCTTGTCTGGACCGAGGAGGCCCTGGCCGAATATGTGGCCGATCCGACCGGCTATCTGCGCAGCTTCCTGGGCGACGACTCAGCCCGCGCAAAGATGACCTTCAAACTCCGCTCCGGTGGTGAAGACGTGGCCGCATACCTGGCCAGTCTCTCGCCGATGATGGAAATGGACGGCGACGGCGCAGGAGAATCAGAAGGTTCCGACTCAAACTAATCTTTGAGCCCACCAAATATAGACGCCGCCAGTTCTTCTGGCGGCGTTTTTTTTATTTACGCCATTTTGCGAATGTTTAAAAAGTTGATCTGCGTCAATCATTACAGTTGAGAAACGGGAAACCTTGCTTTATCCAAGTAAAAATAACGGAGTGAGGCGAAAACGTAATTGGGTTCGCCGAACACAGGGACATGTCAGGAGTATAAAATGGCAAACGCAGCCACACATGACCACGATGACCACGCCCGGCCGGGTTTCTTTACCCGCTGGTTCATGTCAACCAACCACAAAGACATCGGTATTCTCTATCTTTTCACGGCCGCAGCGGTGGGCTTTGTTTCGGTCTGTTTGACCGTATACATGCGCATGGAGCTGATGCAGCCCGGCGTGCAGTATATGTGCGCCGAGGGGGCGCGCCTGCTCAGCGCCGCCGATGTGGGTGAATGCACCCCCAACGGCCACCTCTGGAACGTGATGATCACCTATCACGGGGTGCTGATGATGTTCTTCGTGGTGATTCCGGCCCTGTTCGGCGGCTTCGGCAACTATTTCATGCCACTGATGATCGGCGCACCAGATATGGCCTTCCCGCGGCTCAACAACCTTTCCTTCTGGCTCTATGTCTGCGGCACCTCGCTGGGCGTGGCCTCGCTCTTTGCGCCAGGTGGCAACGGTGAAATGGGCTCGGGCGTGGGCTGGGTGCTTTACCCGCCACTCTCGACCACAGAGGGCGGCTATTCGATGGACCTCGCGATTTTCGCGGTGCATATTTCCGGTGCCTCCTCCATTCTGGGGGCGATCAACATGATCACCACCTTCCTGAACATGCGCGCCCCGGGCATGACCCTGCACAAGACTCCGCTCTTTGCCTGGTCGATCTTCGTGACCGCCTTCCTGATCCTTCTGTCCTTGCCTGTGCTGGCCGGTGCCATCACCATGCTGCTGACAGACCGGAACTTCGGCACCACCTTCTTTGACCCCGCAGGCGGCGGCGACCCTGTGCTTTACCAGCACCTGCTCTGGTTCTTTGGCCACCCCGAGGTTTACATGATCATTGTGCCGGGTTTCGGCATCATCTCCCACGTCATCTCGACCTTCTCGAAAAAGCCGATCTTTGGCTACCTGCCCATGGTTTATGCGATGGTTGCCATCGGCGTGCTTGGCTTCGTTGTCTGGGCGCACCATATGTATACAGTGGGTATGTCCACCACCCAGCAAAGCTATTTCATGCTGGCCACCATGGTGATCGCGGTGCCAACTGGCATCAAGATTTTCTCCTGGATTGCCACCATGTGGGGCGGCTCGATCGAGTTCAAAACCCCAATGCTCTGGGCAATGGGCTTTTTGTTCCTGTTCACGGTTGGCGGCGTGACCGGCATTGTGCTATCGCAAGCGGCTTTGGACCGGTCTTATCATGACACCTACTACGTGGTGGCCCACTTCCACTATGTGATGTCGCTCGGTGCCGTGTTCTGCATCTTCGCCGGCATCTATTACTGGATCGGCAAAATGTCTGGTCGCCAATATCCTGAATGGGCAGGCAAGCTGCACTTTTACACCATGTTTATCGGGGCGAACCTGACCTTCTTCCCGCAACACTTCTTGGGCCGCAATGGCATGCCACGGCGCTATCTGGACTATCCCGAACAGTTCGCGACATGGAACTATCTGTCCTCTATCGGTGCGTTCATCTCGTTTGCTTCGTTCCTGTTCTTCATCGGTATTGTTGTCTACACCCTGCGCTATGGGAAAAAGGTAACCGAGCCCGCCTATTGGGGCGAACATGCCGATACGCTGGAATGGACCCTGCCTAACCCGCCGCCCGAGCACACGTTCGAAACGTTGCCCAAGCAGGCCGACTGGGATAAAAGCGGGCACTGATGTCCCGGTATTCACCAAAATTCAAAAGGGCCGCATATGATGCGGCCCTTTCCAGTTCCGCCCCCGTGGTGCGGGAGGATGCCCCCGAATGGGAAATCACCCTCTGGCCCAACCGCTCGCTCGGGCGCACGGGGTTTCGCGTCACCATGGCCATCGCTGCATTCGGATTTGCGGTGCCGGTGTTGCCCTTTGTCTGGGCTGGCGGGTTCTGGGTCCTTCTGCCATTTGTCGCCCTCGCCCTTGCTGCTCTTGCGTTTGCCTTCAGGGCCAATAACCGCCACGGCGAATTGCGCGAGCATGTGAGCCTCTGGAAAGACCTCATTGCGGTTGAGCGCCATGAAGTGAACGGCGAAATAAAACGCTGGAGCTGTAACCCCTACTGGATGCGCAGTAAATTGCTGGAAAGTGGCGGGCCGGTGGATAACTACCTCACCCTGATCGGCTCCGACCGGGAAATCGAGCTCGGGGCCTTCCTCAGTCCTGAAGAGCGCCTATCCCTGCATGCCGACATCCAGGCCGCGATAAAACGGCTGGGCCAGCACTTCGCCTCCTGACTTTCGGCGCTACGTGCCGAACATTCTTCAGGCGCAATAACTGAAGCATCGCTGTTGCTTCAGAGCAATCCCTCAGCGGCAGACTGCGCCTTTTCGGACAGGACAAGGCCCACATCGCCGCAGGTGGGCCGCTTCGATATGCTCGGGCCTTTTCAACCCTGCGCCGCTGGTTTATGCCTAAGGGGACGTAACCAAAGAGCAGGCGCATGATTTATAAGTCTTCACAGGAGTGGCACGGGGCCGCGCATAAGCGCGTGGCGCTGATTGGCATGTCCGGCCTTGGCAAAACCTACCTTTCCGAGATGTTGCGCAAAGGCGGCAACTGGTTTCACTACTCGGTCGATTACCGCATTGGCACCCGCTATATGGGCGAGCATATCGTGGACAACTTCAAACGTGAGGCTATGAAGGTGCCATTCCTGCGCGACCTCCTGCGCAGTGACTCGATCTATATCGCCTCGAATATCACCTTTGAAAACCTCGCGCCCTTGTCCACCTATCTTGGCAAGCCCGGCGACGCGGGCAAGGGCGGCATTCCGTTTGAAACCTACCTCGCGCGCCAACGCGAGCACCGCCTTGCCGAGCAGGCCGCCGTGCAAGACACCGCGCTGTTTGCCCACAAAGCGCTCGACATCTACGGCTATGAGCATTTCATCTGCGATACCAGCGGCTCGATTTGCGAGGTGGTGGACGGGAACGACCCGAGCGACCCCGTGCTGCAATCCCTGAGCCAAGCGGCGCTTCCGGTGTGGATTGAGGGCAGCCCCGGGCACACCGAAGAGCTAAAGGCGCGCTTTGATGCCGCCCCCAAGCCGATGTATTACCGCGAGGATTTCCTGCTGGAAAAGTGGGCCGAATATCTGCGCCTGCGCAATGTTGCCCCCGCCAAGGTGGACCCGGATGATTTCATCCGTTGGGGATATGGCGAGCTGCTGGAAAGCCGCCTGCCCCGCTACCGGGCCATTGCCGAAAACTGGGGCGTAACCGTGGCTGCAGACGAGGTTCGCACCATCCGCGACCCGCAGGATTTCAACGCCCTGATCGGCCAAGCCATCGAGCGGAGCGCCTGAATGCCCATCCGTATTCCCGCAGACCTGCCAGCCTATGACATCCTCAAAACCGAGGGTGTGAGCGTGATGGACGAGGACACCGCCAACCGGCAGGAAATCCGCCCGCTGCAAATCGGCCTGCTGAACCTGATGCCAAAAAAGGAACAGACGGAAACGCAATTCGCCCGCCTGATCGGGGCCACCCCCATCCAGATAGAGCTGACGCTTATTCGCATGACCGAGCACGTTTCCAAAAACGCCTCCGCCCGGCATATGGAGAGCTTTTACCAGTCATTTCAGGCCATTAAACACCGCAAGTTTGACGGCCTGATCATCACCGGTGCCCCCATCGAGCACCTGCCCTTTGAAGAGGTCACCTATTGGGACGAACTCAAAGAGGTGATGGACTGGACGCAAACCAATGTGCTTTCCACCTTTGGGGTTTGCTGGGGGGGCATGGCGTTGATCTATCATCATAACGGCGTGCCCAAGCATCTGCTGCCCGCCAAGCATTTCGGCTGCTTCCGCCACCGCAACCTCGCCCCCGCCTCGCCCTTTCTTCGTGGCTTTTCGGACGATTTCACCGTGCCGGTGAGCCGCTGGACAGAGGTGCGCACCGAGGACCTGCCGGAAGGGCTGGATGTGCTGATGCATTCCGACGAGGTCGGCCCCTGCCTGATCGAGGACAAGGCGCACCGCGCGCTCTATATTTTCAACCATCTGGAATATGACAGCGACACGCTGGCGCAGGAATATTGGCGCGACATCAACCGGGGCGAAAACATCGATGTGCCGCGCGATTACTTCCCCAATGACGACCCGAGCCAACCGCCGGAAAACCGCTGGCGCAGCCACGCGCATCTGCTTTATGGCAACTGGATCAACGAAATCTACCAGACTACCAATATTGACATCGAGAAAATTCTGGAGGGCGACTCCAAGTGAGTTGAAGCTGTGGCAAAGCTGGGGCAATATGGGCCAAAGGAGCCAGCCATGAAAAAACCGTTTGACGGCGCCATCAGCCGCTATTTCGAAGAGGACGCACCCGCCGAGGTGCGCGCCCGAATCGTCAATGGTGGCAAAAAGGACGTGCTCAACCCCGCCTACCCCTACCCGCGCGTGATGAAAAACAAGGATTACCGCGCCGAATATGACGCGCTGCAAATCGAACTGGTAAAGCTGCAGGCATGGGCCAAGGCAACGGGGCAACGCATTGCCGTAGTGTTCGAGGGCCGCGATGCGGCGGGCAAGGGCGGCACCATCAAGCGCCTGCGGGAGAACCTTAACCCGCGTGGGGCGCGGGTGGTGGCGCTCTCCAAGCCCTCGGACAGGGAGCGCAGCGAATGGTATTTCCAGCGCTACATCCAGCACCTGCCCGCCGCGGGCGAGATCGTGTTTTTTGACCGCTCATGGTATAACCGCGCCGTGGTCGAAAAGGTGTTTGGCTGGTGCTCGGATGACCAGCGCGCGCGGTTTTTCCGGCAAGTGCCGAAGTTTGAGGAAATGCTGGTCAATGACGGCATTACCCTGATCAAGGTCTGGCTCACCGTGGGACGTGCCGAGCAACTTCGCCGCTTTCTGGCCCGCGAGGGCGACCGCCTGAAGCACTGGAAGCTTTCTGGAGTGGACGTAAAGGGCCTGCACAAATGGGACGCCTATTCCACCGCGATTTCCGAGATGTTCGCCCACAGCCATTCCGAGGCCGCGCCCTGGCATGTGATCCGCTCGGATGATAAAAAACGCGCCCGCCTCGCCGCGATCAAGCTGCTGCTCTCGCATTTTGACTATGCCGAGAAAGACGAAACCTCGCTGATGGGGGTCGATGCCGCCATTTGCGGCAGCCCTTCCCTGATGGGTATCGAGGCTG
>JALWPC010000349.1 GCA_026995265.1 Paracoccaceae bacterium | reverse complement strand
GCGGCCTTGCGCGCCTGATCGGCCATAAGCGGGGGGCGGCACAGGTCAAGAAAATTGTAAAAATATGCCCGAAACTGGGGGTAAACACCCTCACCCTTTACGCCTTTTCCACGGAAAACTGGAAGCGGGCGGCGCATGAGGTTGAAGGGTTGATGAAGCTTTTCAGGGGCTATCTCTCCAATAACCTTGTAGAATTGCACGAAAAAAACGTGCGTGTGCGGTTTCTAGGAGACCCGACCCCGCTTTCACCCGACATTCTGGTGCTGATGGAAAAGCTCGCCAGCCTTACCAAAAACAACACCGGCCTGCACATCAACGTTGCCATAAACTACGGCGGGCGGGATGAAATCGTCCGGGCCGTGAAGGCAATTGCAGCCAAAGTGCGCGCTGGCATGCTTGCGCCGGATGACATCACCGAAGCGCTGTTTTCCGACCATCTGGACACGCACGGCCAAAGTGACCCCGACCTGATTATCCGCACCGCCGGAGAGATGCGGCTTTCGAATTTCATGACATGGCAAAGCGTGTATTCCGAATTCGAGTTTGTCGAGGAATCATGGCCGGAATTCTCGCCGGAAGTTTTCGAAAGAGCCCTGGAAAACTTTTATTCACGCACCCGCCAATTTGGCGCTGTCGCCCCTGTCCGCACAAAATTGGCAAAATAAACCCCTGTTTCAAACGGGATAGCGCCCCGCCTTCAGCCAGCGCTCCAGCGCGGGGCGGACAGACTGGTCCCCCGAGGCCCGCGCCTCGTCAATCACGGCCCGCACATCTTTCAGGCTCACCGCCCGCAGCAGCCGCTTCACCGGCCCCACCGAGGCGGGGCGCATGGAGAGCGCCCGCAGGCCCATGGCGGCAAAGGCCAGCGCCTCCACGGGGCGCCCCGCATCCTCGCCGCAAAAGGAAAGCGGCGTGGCGAGCCGCGTGCAGCGCGCGGCGATTTGCTCAATGAAGGTGAGAAAGCTCACATTCAGCGTGTCATACCGCGCCCGCACCCGCTCGTTTTCTCGGTCCGCGGCAAAGAAAAACTGCTTGAGGTCATTGCCGCCAATGGAAATAAAATCCGCCAGTTCAAAGAATTGGTCGGGCGCAAAGGCGAGGCTCGGGGTTTCCAGCATCGCGCCGATGCGCACATTGGCGGGCAGGATATGCCCCGCGCGGGCTTCCTTTTCCAGCTCGTCG
>JALWPC010000348.1 GCA_026995265.1 Paracoccaceae bacterium | reverse complement strand
GCTTGGTACAGTTAATGTTGGTGGTGTATCATCAACCACAGTAATCGAACCAACCGCTGTACCCACGTTGCCATAGGTATCCGTTGCCGTGAAGGTAATATCAACTGTCGCATTCAAAGCAAAGTTTGCAGGTGCATCGTTGCTCACCGTGCGGGAGCCTTCATAATCATCAAGCGCAATCACAGCATTGATAAACTGCTGCACATAAGGGTCGCTCACGGGCAAGCCTGCTGAAGTCTCTGCAGATAGCGTAAGGGCTGATGGTGTTGGTAAATACACTGTTGGTGCTTGCGCATCCCAAACGGTGACTTTCGCATTAGCATAACCCCGATTGCCTTGAGCATCATCAGCAAAGAAAGTGACTGTAGTTGTACCCACTGCAAATATTTGCGGCGCATCATTGTTGGTGTTTGCTACGGTAATCACACCGTCCACATTATCTGTGGCTGTCGCACCCGCTAAAAAAGCAACAATGGCCGCATTACTATTAAACACACCCAAGCCACTGGTAGAAGGAATTGTAATATCCGCAGGCGGTGTAATCACAGGTGCTGCAAAATCTTTAACTGTAATCGATGCTGAGTTCACTGGGTTATGACCAACATTGCCGTATGCATCCGTTGCATAAAAATCAATGAACACTTGTGTGCCAACAGGAAATGTTGCAGGTGCATCATTGCTCACACTAAGTGCACCGGGATCCCAATTATCAAATGCCGTCACTAAACCAATATATTGCTGAACATACGGGTCAGTGATTGGCACAGCCGTAGCGCTGGTTGCTGCTATCTCATAATGCGCTGGTGTAGGCAGTACAATGGTGGGTGCTTGTGCATCCGTCACCGTAACATTGGCAACAATAGATGCTTGATTACCCGCAGCATCGCTCACACTAAAGGTTACTGGCGTTGTACCAATCGGGAACAGTGCAGGTGCGTTATTGGTTATAGTGTTAATCACACCATCCACATTATCTGTGGCTGTAGCTCCCGCTAGAAAAGTAACCACCGCAGGGTTGGTATTGGTCACTCCCAACACCCCTGATGCTGATGCAACTGTAATATCCGCAGGCGGTGTAATCACAGGTGCTGCAAAATCTTTAACTGTAATCGATGCTGAGTTCACTGGGTTATGACCAACATTGCCGTATGCATCCGTTGCATAAAAATCAATGAACACTTGT
>JALWPC010000347.1 GCA_026995265.1 Paracoccaceae bacterium | reverse complement strand
GCCGAGAAGGCCGAAATCTTCAAAGGGCTGGAAGCGGGCGGCACGGCGGTGCTCAATGCCGACCTTGAGACCTATGACATTCTGGCAGAAGCCGCCCCCGCCCACATCCTGCGCTTTGGCAGCAGAGAGACCGCCGATTTTCGGCTGCTGACATGTGACGTGGGGCAAGGGGCTACTGTGGTGCGTGCGGAAACCCCTGCGGGCGAGATCATGTTCAAGCTCGGCGGCGAAGGCGCGCATCTGGCGCAAAACGCGGTGGGCGTGCTGGCAGGGCTTTACGCCCTCAAGGCCGACCTTGGCCGCGCCACGCTGGCGCTGGCGAGCTGGCACCCCCCCGAGGGGCGCGGCGCGCGGCGGGTTATTCCGCTTGGTCCGCAAGGCATGGATGGCCATTTTACCCTGATTGACGAGAGCTACAACGCCAACCCTGCCAGCACCCGCGCCGCGCTGGAGACTTTGGCGCGGCAGCCCGGCCGCAAGGTGGCCATTCTGGGCGACATGTTGGAGCTGGGCGACACCGCGCAGGCGCTTCACAACAGGTTGGCCGAGGTGGCAGGGATCGACATCACCCATACCGTCGGCCCGCTCATGGCCAAGGTGCCGTTTGAAAACCGGGGCCTCAGCGCCGAGACCTCCGAGGCGCTGGCCAGCCAGATCACCCGCCAGATCAGGGCCGGAGATGTGGTCATGGTGAAGGGCTCGCTGGGCATGGCCATGGCGAAAATCATTGACGCGCTGGTGAAATTGGGCGATGCGGGGGGCCAGCCAAATCCTGAGGGGATGCTTTAGATGTTTTATATGTTTTCCGACTGGTTCGACGCCGGTTTTTTTAACCTGTTCCGCTATATCACCTTCCGCTCGGGGGGCGCGTTTTTCACCGCGCTGATTTTCGGCTTTATGTTCGGCCAACCGCTGATCAACCTTTTGCGCCGCAAGCAGGGCAAGGGCCAGCCCATCCGCGAGGACGGCCCCCAAAGCCATATTCTGGAAAAGGCGGGCACCCCGACCATGGGCGGCGTGCTGATATTGGGCGCGATTCTGGTGTCCACGCTGCTGTGGGCGCGGCTCGATAACGGCTATGTCTGGCTGGTGCTGTTTGTGACCTACAGCTTCGGGCTGATCGGCTTTTGGGATGATTACCTGAAGGTCGCCAAGCAAAACCACAAAGGGGTGTCCGGCAAAATCCGCCTCGGGCTGGGGTTTGCGGTGGCAGCCATTGCCGGAGCCTGGGTCATGGGGTTGCAAGCGCCTGAAATTTCGGGCTATCTCGCCTTTCCGGTGTTCAAGAATGCGCTGCTGAACCTGAGCTATTTCTTTATTCCCTTTGTCATGATCGTGATTGTCGGTTCGGCCAATGCGGTGAACTTCACCGACGGGCTGGACGGCCTCGCGGTGATGCCGGTGATGATCGCCGCCGGTAGCTTTGGCATTATCGCCTATCTGGTAGGGCGCACCGACTTCACCGAATATCTCGGCCTGCACTACGTGGCGGGCACGGGGGAATTGACGATATTTGTGGCGGCGCTGATCGGCGGGGGCCTCGGGTTTCTCTGGTATAACGCCCCGCCTGCTGCGGTGTTTATGGGAGATACCGGCTCGCTGGCCCTTGGTGGCGCGCTCGGGGCGATTGCGGTGGCCACCAAGCACGAGATCGTGCTGGCCATCATCGGCGGGCTGTTTGTGGTTGAGCTGTTGAGCGTAGTGATTCAGGTGCTTTATTATAAGAAAACCGGTAAGCGGATATTCCTCATGGCCCCCATCCACCACCACTTTGAAAAGCTCGGCTGGGGGGAAAGCCAGATCGTTATCCGCTTCTGGATTATCTCGCTTATTCTGGCGCTGATCGGGCTTGCGACGCTGAAACTGCGATAACCCCGCACGCTCCCGCCCATCGGTCGCCATTTTGCTGCGCAAAACGGAACCTCCCGTTGGGCGTGGCCTCGCTTCGCTCGGCAAGCGGCGCGTCAACCCTTGCACGGCTTGGCAGTATCCTGCCCGCGCCGCGCTGCGAATTCGGTGCTTGTGGCGTGTGCGGATGAGTATTTAAGGAAGAATGAAGAAGGGATTTCTTCCAAATTGGTCAAATATCCTGGGGTGAGCATCTTTGATGCGAGGGGCAAAGCCCCTTAACAGACCCTCCACAAGCGCGACTGTCGCAGCGCGGCGCGGGCGCGATCTTTCCACAGGCACAGGGGGTTGACGCGCCGCTTGCCGAGGCGAAGCCGAGGCGCGGTCCGGTGCTGCAGGCACCGGAAATTTGGCGCAGGCCGGTCTTGCGGGTTATGACCCTACGCCCTAGGGTATGGCGCATGCAAAGATGGGCGAACGCGTCCCCGTATTCGAGGTGAGATATGATCCCGGTCAAAGGATATAACGGCAAGCGCGTGGGGGTGTTGGGCCTTGGGCGCACGGGACTGGCCACAGCGGCGGCCCTGCAAGCGGGTGGCGCACTGCCGCTGTGTTGGGATGATAACCCCGCCGCGCGCGCCCTGGCCGAGGTTGACGGCCATGAGGTTGCCGACCTTTCCCGCCCCCGCGAGGCGGAGAGCCTGGACCTTCTTGTCACCTCGCCGGGCATTCCGCACCTCTATCCCGAGGCCCACACGGCCATTCAGGCGGCGTGGGCGGCGGGGGTGCCGGTGGATAACGACATCGGCGTGTTTTTCCAGTCCTTCGCCAGCGATGAATGGAGCACGTTTGACCGCAGCCCTAAGGTGGTGTGCATCACCGGTTCCAACGGCAAATCCACCACTTCGGCCCTGTTGCACCACATCTTGCAGCACGCCCGACGGCCCAGCCAGTTGGGTGGCAATATCGGCAAGGCGGTGCTCAGCCTCGCGCCCGCGTCTGACGGCGAGGTCACGGTGATCGAGCTTTCCTCCTACCAAACCGAGCTCGCCCGCACCCTTCAGCCGGATGTGGCGATTTTCCTGAACCTCTCGCCGGATCATCTGGACCGCCACGGCGGGCTTGGCGGCTATTTCGCGGCCAAGATGCGCCTGTTTACCCAGGGTCTGCCGGAGCGGGCGATTATTGGCGTAGACGAGCCGGAAGGCCGATTTCTGAGCAACACCCTGCGCGCCGGTGACAACGTCATCGAAATCAGCACCAGCCGCCAGCTCAAGGGCCATGGCTGGAGCGTGTTTGCCCGCAAGGGGTTTCTGGTGGAGTGGCGTAAGGGGCGGCAGGTGGCCAGCATCGACATGCGCGGGATGGAGGGCCTGCCCGGCGCCCATAACCAGCAAAACGCCTGCGCCGCCTATGCCGCGTGCCGCCACCTGGGGCTGGCCCCGAAGGTGATCGAGGCCGCCATGGCGGGCTATGGGGGCCTGCGCCACCGTTGCCAGCAGGTGGCCGAGGCGGCGGGGGTGCGGTTCATCAACAATTCCAAGGCCACCAATGCAGACTCTGCGGCCAAAGCGCTGAAAGCCTTCAAGAGCATCCTGTGGATCGCGGGCGGACAGGCCAAGGACGGCGGCATTGCGGGGCTGGATTTCAGCACGGTGAAAAAGGCCTACCTGATCGGCGAGGCCGCCGAGGATTTCGCCGCCCAGCTCGGCGACACCCCGCACGTGATTTCCGGCACCCTTGAGGCTGCCGTGGCGGCTGCCAGGGCCGACGCCGAAACCGGCGACACCATTCTGCTGGCCCCCGCTTGCGCCAGTTTTGACCAGTTCAAAAGCTTTGAAGAGCGTGGCGAGTTGTTCGAGGCGCTGGTGAAATGATCCGCAAAGCGGTGCCACTGGTGACGCGGCATGACCGCAGCGAGGTTCTGGCCTTTCAGCACCCGCTGGCGGGCAGGCAATTGGTGAAGGGCACAATCGAGGCTGGCGAACCCGCCAGGTCCGCCGCCATTCGCGAGCTTTTCGAGGAAAGCGGCCTGCGGTTGGAGGGCTTTGCATTCCTTGCCGCCAGCCAAGAGATCGTGCGTGGGCAGGAATGGGTGTTTTACCACCACGAATCGACGGGCCTACCCGAGCGCTGGATGCACCATTGCGCCGATGATGGCGGCCATGATTTCCGGTTTTTCTGGCATCCATTGCTGGCGAAACCTGAAGGTTGGCATCCCGTGTTTGAAAAGCTGCTTTCCAGGGTGAATGTTTGGCTGGCGTAGGGCGGGCTTCAGCCCGCCACTGCCAATGAACGGCGGGCTGAAGCCCGCCCTACGGGCCCTATGTCCGGTGCTGGGTCTAACCCCGCGCGTGCCCCTTAATCTGCGCCACCGCCAGCCCCGCCAATATCAGCCCCAGCGCCCAGATAAAGCTGGCAGGCAATGCCTCGTTCAGCACCACCATGCCAATGATCACCGCCCAAACCGGCACCTGATAATTCACCAGAGAGAGGAAGGGCGGCCCGGCGGTTTTCACGATGAACACCAGCATGATGGTCGCCAGTGCTGTCGGGAATATCCCGAGGTAGAGCATCCCCGCCAGCGCTTGCAGGGTGGGCGCCGCGGGCACCCCGTTGACCACCAGCGCCATCGGCACCTCCACCAGCGCCCCCGCGATCAGCGCCGCCGCAGAAAAGGCCATGGCCTCGCCCTCAGGAGCCAGCCGCGTGAGCACCGCGCCGATGGCATAGCACATGCTGGCCACCACACAGGCAATGCGGGCGATATTCTCCACATCCCCGCCGCCCGATTGCAAAATCCGCGCCGGGCCGATCAGCACCACCACGCCGATAAACCCGATACCAAAGCCCAGTGCTTTCATCCGCGTCAGCCGCATCCCCGGGATCAGGAAATGCGACAGCGGCAGCACCAGAAGCGGCACCACCGCCATGGTGATCCCCGCATAGCCCGAGGTCACATGCTGCTGCCCCCAACTCAGGAGCGTAAACGGAATGGCATTGGAAAACAGCCCCATCCCAAAGGCGAAAAGCCATGTGCGCCGGTCCTTGGGCAGCCCAATGCCCATGGCAAAGCTCGCGCTGGTAAGGATCACCGCCGCCAGGGCAATCCGCTGGGCGGCAATGGTGATCGGCGGGAAGCTCTCCAGCGCCTTTTCCACCCCCAGAAACGACGCGCCCCAGATCATGCCGAGGGCGAGCAGCAGGCTCCATTGTAACAGGCCGGGGCGGGGG
>JALWPC010000346.1 GCA_026995265.1 Paracoccaceae bacterium | reverse complement strand
CGCTTCACCGGCCCCACCGAGGCGGGGCGCATGGAGAGCGCCCGCAGGCCCATGGCGGCAAAGGCCAGCGCCTCCACGGGGCGCCCCGCATCCTCGCCGCAAAAGGAAAGCGGCGTGGCGAGCCGCGCACAGCGCGCGGCGATTTGCTCAATGAAGGTGAGAAAGCTTACATTCAGCGTGTCATAGCGCGCCCGCACCAGCTCGTTTTCACGGTCGGCGGCAAAGAAAAACTGCTTCAGGTCATTGCCGCCGATAGAGATAAAATCCGCCAGTTCAAAGAATTGGTCGGGCGCAAAGGCGAGGCTCGGGGTTTCCAGCATCGCGCCGATGCGCACATTGGCGGGCAGGATATGCCCCGCGCGGGCTTCCTTTTCCAGCTCGTCGAGCAGCCTTTGCCGTGCCTCGATGAACTCCTCGAACTGGGCGATAAACGGGAACATCACATTCAGCCGCCGCCCGTTGGCGGCGCGAATGAGCGCCTGAAGCTGCATCCGCATCACCCCGGGCCTGTCCAACCCGATGCGGATCGCCCGCCAGCCCAGCGCCGGGTTTGGCTCCTCGGGCCGCTTCATATAGGGCAGGGCCTTGTCCGAACCGATGTCGAGCGTGCGAAACACCACCGGCTTGTCCCCCGCCGCGTCCATCACCTTGCCGTAAAGCTTCACCAGCTCGGCGCGCCGGGGCACCCGCGCCCGCAGCAGGAATTGCAATTCGGTGCGGTAAAGCCCCACGCCCTCGGCCCCCGAAGGCTCGAGGCTTGGCAGGTCCACCATCAGCCCGCCATTCATATGCAGCGCGATAGTCTCCCCGTCTTTGGTGGTCGCGGGCTTGTCGCGCAGGCCCTTATAGGCCGCCTGCGCCTCGGCCTGCATGGCGATTTTCTCCCGAAATGCCACCGCGACCGAATCTTCGGGGCGCAGGTGCACAATGCCGGTTTCGCCGTCCACCAGAATAGGGTCGCCATTGAGCGCCTCGCGGGTAATCCGCGCCGCATGAATAACCAGCGGAATGGCCAGCGAGCGCGCCACAATCGCCGCGTGGGAGCCCACCGAGCCCTCTTCCAGCACCACGCCCTTGAGCTTGCGGCCATAATCCAGAAGCTCCCCCGGGCCGATATTGCGGGCCACCAGAATGGCGTTTTCCGGAATGCCGCGGGCCTCGGCATCCTGCCGACCGGTGAGAATCCGCAGCAGACGGTTGGCGAGGTCGTCAAGGTCGTGCAGGCGTTCGCGCAGATAGGGGTCCTGCACCCGTTCCATGCGTGTGCGGGTCAGGGTTTGTTCCTTCTCCACCGCCACCTCGGCCGCGAGCCCACTTTCCACCGAGTCAAACATCCGCTTGCGCCAGCCCTTATCCTGCGCAAACAGGCGATAGGCGACCATCACATCGCGCTGTTCTCCGGTGGCGGCCCCCTTGTCCAGCAGCTCGTCAATCTCCGCCTCCAGCAAATCCAGCGCCTCTTGCAGGCGGCCGGTTTCCACCAGCGGGTCATCGGCCACGGGGTTGGCGATAACGATATGGGGCTCGTGCAACAGCACCACCCCCTCGGCCACGCCCTCTTGCCCGCGCAGGCCCTTAACGAAAAACGGCAATTGGTGCTGGGCGGCAATGGCCATTTTGTCGGGGTCTGTAAAGGCGCCAAGCTCGGTCATTTCGGCAATGACCATCGCCACCACTTCCAGCCCGTAAATCTCGTCTTCCGAATAGGTGCGCTCGTCCTTGCTCTGCACCACCAGCACGCCCAGCACCTCGCCAAGGCGCTGGATCGGAATGCCGACGAACGAGGAATACACCTCCTCGCCGGTTTCGGGCATATAGCGGAAGCCCTGCGCGGCGGGCGCATTGGCGCGGTTCAGCGGCACCGCCTTTTCGGCCACACGGCCCACCAGCCCCTGCCCAACCCGCAGCCGCGTTTGGTGCACGGCCTCGGGGTTCAGGCCATGGGTGGCGCACAGCTCCAGCGTGGTTTCGTCGCGCTTCAGGTAGATGGAGCAGACCTCGGCCTCCAGCGAGCAGGCAATAAGGTAGGTGACACGGTCCAGCCGCGCCTGCCCCTCGCCGGCCTCCGCCAGCGCATCCCGTAGCCTTTTCAGCAGGGTTTGGGAATCAATCCCTTTGCGTTTGCCCATGTCACCTCGTGCGCTTGCCGCGCTTAAGGGGCGCGGTCCAGTTCAAAGGCATCATGCAATGATTGCACGGTAAGTTCCATATATTTCCGGTCCACCAGTACAGAAACCTTGATCTCAGAGGTGGTGATCACCTTGATATTCACCCCGTCATCGGCGAGGTTCTTGAACATTTTCTGCGCCACACCGGCGTGGGAGCGCATCCCCACGCCCACGATGGACACTTTGGCCACGTCCACATCCTTGTCCAGCGAACGATAATTGAATTCCCCGCGCGCCTTGGCCGCCTCCAGCGCCGCCTCGGCCTTGGCCACATCGCCCACAGGGCAGGAAAAGGTCATATCCGTGCGGCCCTCTTCGGCCACGTTCTGCACGATCATGTCCACAACGATCCCGGCTTCGGCCAGCGGGGTGAAAATGGCGGCGGCCACCCCGGGGCGGTCCGCCACCGAAATCAGCGTCAGCTTGGCTTCGTCGCGGGAACAGGCAATGCCGGTGACCACATTACTTTCCATAATATCCTCCTCGTCGCACACAAGCGTGCCCGGTTCGTCGTTGAAACTGCTCAGCACCTGCAGGCGCACCTTGTTGCGCATCGCCAGTTCGACCGAGCGGGTTTGCAGCACTTTGGCCCCGAGCGATGCCAGCTCCAGCATCTCCTCGAACGCGATTTTCTCCAGCTTGCGGGCCTTGGCGGTGATGCGCGGGTCGGTGGTGTAGATCCCGTCTACATCGGTATAAATATCGCAGCGCTCAGCATTGAGCGCCGCCGCAAAAGCTACGGCGGTTGTGTCCGAGCCCCCGCGCCCCAGCGTTGTCACGCGCCCATCCGGCCCGACGCCCTGAAAGCCCGCGATCACCGCCACTTCCATGCCCTCGGCGAATTTCGCGTCCAGATTTGCGCGCGGGATGCTCTCGATGCGGGCCGCGCCGTGGGCGTCGGTGGTGTTGACCGGCACCTGCCAGCCCTGCCAACTGCGCGCCTGAATGCCCATTTCCTGCAACACAATCGCCATCAGGCCCGAGGTCACCAGCTCGCCCGAGGCGACCACGGCGTCATATTCGCGGGCATCATAAAAGCCCGGGGCCGTCGCCTCTGCCCCGCTGGCGGCATCATTCACCAGACCCACCAGTTTGTTGGTTTCGCCAGACATGGCCGACACGACAACCACCACTTGGTGCCCGCGCTCCACCTCGCGCTTCACCTTCAGGCTCGCATTGCGAATGCGCGCGAGGTCCGCCACCGAGGTGCCGCCGAATTTCATTACCAGCAAAGCCATTGCAAAGGCTCCAAAAATATGCGTTCGCGCGTCTCTTACAGGCCTTTGCCCCCCGCTTCAAGCCCAACCGCCCGGGGTCGCCTCGGGGGGGCATCGAGCCCCCCGCTCGGCGAGCCCCTCTCAAGAGGGGCGGGCCTTACTCCACCGGAATCGCCTCTATGAGCGCCTGCAAAACGCCGCTGATTTCAATACGCTGCTCTATATCGGCATAATCTATCGCCCCGCCATGATTTGCGCGCACCTGCGCCAGCCCCGCCTCATAGGCGCGGTAAAACGGGCTGCGGTTAATGGCCGCGATCAACATGGGGTTGGTCGGGTTGAATGTGCCATTCACATCTTTGATCAGTTGCGCGTAACCCTCCGGATTGTCGGCGGCAAAGGTATCCAGCGCGGCCTGCACAGCCTGTTGCTCCTCGCGAATCGCTGCATCGGTGGTTAGCTGTGCGCGCGAAATCCGGCCAAGCAGCCCTCGCCCGCCCGCTACTTTTTCCGCAGCCGAATTCACCAGCATCTCGGTGTCACCACTCAGGGTATCCATAAATTCCCATGTGCTGCCACTATAGGCCCGCCGCACCAGCGGCGCATAGGTTGCCGCCAACGTCGCCGTGGTTTCGGCCGCCACCCCGAAATAGCTGGTCTGCGCTCCATATTGCCGATTAAGCACCATATACCGCACCGTGCGGGCGCAAAGGCCAAGGCGCTCGTTGGCTGCAAATTCCGGCAATGGGTCGGTATTGGTACGCGCAAAGCTTACGGTTTTGCCGCACACAACCTGCTCTCCATCCCAGGCAGGCAACCCCAAATCGGGCGCTGCCGGTGGTTGCCCTCCGCCACATGCCGCCGCAAACAGCATCAACCCTGCAATTCCTGCGCGCATAGCCAAACTCCCTCACCCGCTACATATTTTGACCGAAAAACCACGCCAATCACGTGCTGTCAACGATAGGCTTCGGCCCTTGCGCGGCACGCCGCCTACGGCGTTTCAGCGCTAGTTCACCTGTTTTGGCTTTATGCCCATGGGCAGCACCGGCACACCCTCTTCCAAAAGCGCGCGGGCCTCTTCGATCTTGGCCTCTCCCATAATCGGCCGCACCGGAGCCTCGCCGTAATGCATTTTGCGCGCTTCCTCCGGGAATTTTGTGCCCACATCATCCACCAGCGGTTTTTCGCGCAGGTCGGGCGCTTCAATTTCTCCTGCGACTCGCGGTGCCATTATCGCCTTGGTAATCTCGCAACTCCCGCACACCACGCAAGAAATCAGGCCGCGCCTTCGCAGCTTTTCATAATCTTCATTGGAGCCGAACCACGAGTCAAACTCGTGTCCGCGTTCGCATTTTAGGTTGAACTTGATCATAGGACTGTGCCTGCTACACTCGGTTTAAATCCATTATAAGCATCGAGGCCTCATGCCGCCAGCCTTATATATTGAAAGAAAAAGATGTTTAAATCGTTCCTGACCACACCGCTGATGATTCTCGTCCTGCTCGCCGGCTTTGCCCCGCCGGCCTATGCCGAATATCGCCAGTGCACACCGCAACAGAAATCAGACATCGAAAAAGCGCTATTCAACGCATTTGACGCCCTTTCGGCAGCCACTGTGCAAATTACACCGCAAAACGGGGCCTACCGCACGTGGTTTGGCCGCTGGGATGCCGTGAGGGCCAAATTTGTGCGCACAAC